>CAYRSY010000034.1:0-15256 GCA_964427105.1 uncultured Dehalococcoidales bacterium | reverse complement strand
CCTTCGTATTTCCCGAAAGGCATGCGCACTTTTACCAGTTCCACCAGCATCTGTGTGTCGAATGGCAAATCCTGTGTATTTTTCTCCATATTTTTCTGAATCCCTGAAATAATTTTCCGTATTAATTACAGCACAATCGTGCCTGATATGCAGATTTTAGCACGACATAACATCCTTGTCCTGCAAATGACTGATAGCAAAAGCTGGTCATATACCCCCATTATGCGCTAGAATTATACGGCTTAAAAGGTGAACTATAATAATTACGATGGAGGAGGTGGAATATTGAATATATATGTCGGCAATTTAGATAAAGCCGTTACCGAAAATATGGTCAGAGACCTGTTTGCCAGCTTTGGTGAGGTTAGCAAGGTGGCAATCATGCAGGACAGGCACGGAGTGCCCAAAGGGTTTGCTTTTGTCGAAATGCCTATCGAAGATGAAGCTCTTTCTGCCATAGAGGGATTAAACCGGACGATGCTTCTCGACCGCACGCTCGATATCACCGAATCGCAGCCTCCGGGCGGCAAACGCAAAGGCGCCAAAATAAAACCGAAGCGTCCCCGAAGATAAAGCGTCCGGTTCCAGCATTTTCAACAATTAAATTCAGCACTGGTTCGGTGCCCGTATTTCAGCCCCGTTTTCCGCAATCATAGCACATTCGGTAAAATAATTACCGTGATTTTGAATAAATCAGGTTTATGCCGTCAGTTTTTAACCGTGAAGTCGATTCTGTGCAGAATCCGGTTTATCAGTACAGGCTGTTTTGCTCTCATTTCAACCGGTTAATACCGCAGTCAGCGATACAGTTTCTGTTATCATTTTATCATCCTGAAAACAGCGCCTGGCAGCTGAAACATGCGGCAGCGGAGTTATTTTCTCCGCTGCTTTTTCATCAGTATGCAAACAGGGAATATTATTTTCCGCTGAAATACCCCAGAGCGCACTTGACCTTGTCTTCCAGAGTAAGTTTCCTGTCGTGCGGCAGAGACGCCACAGCGCGTGAGGCTTCACTGGCGGAATAGCCCAGACCAAGCAATGCCGCCACCACTTCTCCATCGCCCTCGCCTACAGGCACTACTTTAGCCCCCATCCAGCCTGTATTCATTTTATCCTTGAGTTCGAGCACAAGCCGCGCTGCCAGTTTTTTCCCCACCCCCTGCACGGATGTCAGTAATTCCTCGCTGCCCCCTGCAATTGCCGATACAAGCTGTTCCACGCTCATTGCAGAAAGCATAGCCAGCGCCAGTCTGGGACCAACCCCTGAGACATTGATGAGCATTTGGAACAGCTTGAGGTCTTCCTCGGCAGAAAAACCATAAAGCAGTATGGCATCATCACGCACATGTGTATAAGTGTGTATTCTTACCTCTTCCCCCAGCCCGCCCAGGGTAAGAAGGGTAGAGACAGGCATGAACACCTGAAAACCGACTCCTCCGACATTGATGACGGCGGAGTCGACGTTTAATGTTTCGATGGTTCCCTTAAGGCTGGCAATCATAATCTTCTCCTATTGGTTCTCAGCGATTATCTCTCTCAAGCGGCTCTCGCGTAAATAACAGATCGCTACTGCCAGAGCATCGGCGGCATCATTGGGCTGCGGCGCTTCGTCAAGCTCCAGCAGCATCTTCACCATCTCCTGCATTTGCTCTTTGCTGGAGGCTCCATAGTCTGCCACATGATGCTTCACCTGGGCCGGCGAGTATTCATAGATGGGGATTTTATGCTGGGCGGCAACCAGGAGCACAATAGCCTGCGCCTTGCCTATAGCCAGCGCCGATTTGATGTTCTCTCCGACAAATGGAGTCTCCACCGCCATGACATCAGGCTTATATTTTTTGACTACCAGATTCAAATTATCATGGATAAAAAGCAGGCGCTCCGACATGTCGGAGCGCGCCTTGCATTTAATGGTGTCAAAACAGATCAGCGACATCTCGTCGCGGCAGCTTTCTATCAACCCGTAACCGAGGACAATGGTACCGGGATCAACGCCTAATATCCTCATGCGCTGCCATACATTACTTGACCTGCGACTGGAATTTCTCCATTATTTCGTCGCTGATGTCCACATTGTTATAGACATTCTGTACGTCATCCATTTCCTCCAGTTTGTCCAGCATCTTCAGCACCTGAAAAGAGGTATGCTCATCAAGCGTTATCGTGGTCTTGGCAATCTTTGCCAGTTCGGCATTTTCCACTGCGACTCCGGCAGCTTCAAGGGCTTTCCGCACTATTTCCAGTTCAGTGGGATTAGTATAAATCTCAAGATAACCATCCTGTGGAGAAACATCTTCCGCCCCTGCGTCTATGGCCTGCATGGTAAGTTCGTCAACATCTTTTCCTTCGGTTGAAACACCGATTACACCACGAGTGTCGAACATCCATGCCACCGAGCCGGTTTCCCCCAGGTTTCCGCCGGCACGCGTGAACGCAGAGCGCAATTCCTGCACGGCGCGGTTACGGTTATCGCTGACAATATCCACTATGATAGCCGAGCCGCCCGGACCGTAGCCCTCGTAAGACGCCTCGAACATGACCTGCCCTTCTGCGGTTCCTTCGCCCTTCTTGATGGCGCGTTCGATGTTTTCACCCGGCATGCGCGCGTCTCTGGCTTTCTGGATAGCCAACCTCAGGCGCGAGTTGCCGTCAGGATTGCCGCCGCCTGATCGGGCGGCAAATATGATCTCGCGCGAGAGTTTGGTGAAAAGCTGGCCGCGCTTGGCGTCAGCCGCACCCTTTGCATTCTTGATTGTATGCCATTTAGAATGACCAGACATATATATCCTCCTTCCGGAAAACGGAAGTCTTTCTTTCAACAGGATATTGTAGCATGTTGTTGTCAAGAGGAAAATAGCACGAATACTGCACGAAGCTCTGATACAAATCGGACGACAATCAGGAAAGACATGAATCGAATAAACGCAAATATTTTATGCTCATGGTATTGATTCCGCATCTGTCAAAAAGGGAATTATAGCTCGTCAGCCATATTAAAAAGTGGTTACCTCTTGAAATAAACGCTCCAATAAGGCATATTGGATGCAATACCTGACGCGGAGGGAACGCCATGAGTGAATCCAAAACAACGGCAAATTCTGTTTTAAGCACAGGCATGGCACATCTGGACGAACTGCTGCAAGGGCTGTTGCCGGGCGACAACGTCGTATGGCAGGTGGAAAATCTGTCGGATTACGCCTTTTTCGCCGTGCCTTTCGCACAGGAAGCGATACGCGAAGGGCGTTCCTGCGTATATCTGCGTTTCGCCGAACATCCGCTGGTTCTGCCAGACACCAGCGGCATAGAAACAATACATGTAGATGCATCTTCCGGTTTCAACAGTTTCACTACCGAGCTGCATTCCATTATCGAATCGCACGGAGCGAACACCAATTATATCTTCGATAACCTGTCGTTCCTCGTTTCGAAATGGGCGACAGACGAGCTGGTAGCAAATTTTTTCCAGGTAACCTGCCCTTTCATTTTGCAGCTTGGCGCGCTGGCCTATTTCCCGCTCGTCTATGGCAAGCACAGCCATCAAACCATAGCGCGCATAAAAAGCACCACGCAGATACTTTTGAACATCTACAACCAGCAGAATATCATGTACATCCATCCGCAAAAGGTATGGGAGCGCTACTCTTCCCAGATGTTTCTGGCTCACCGCATCGGGGAGCCAGAATGGCAGCCTGTATTCCAGAGCGGCGAAGCCGCATCCATCTCTTCGGTGTCATTCAGACACCCTCTGGTAAAAGGAACAGGCACAGCTTCTCCCTGGGAAAGCATCTATACCCGCCTGATACAATACCGCCAGTCGGCACAGTCCGGGCAGGAACCTCCCACGGAAATACGCGCGCTGAAAAATGAACTGACTCGCTTCATGCTTGGCGACCAGGCCGCCTTCAGCGAACTTACGCAGAAACACATAACGCTTGACGATCTTATGGCCGTCCGCGAAAGACTCATAGGCACAGGCCGCATCGGCGGCAAGGCTGCCGGCATGCTGCTGGCGAGGCGAATCCTGAGAGACTGGCGAAGCGACGTGGACTTCGGCGCGGTGCTTGAGCCGCACGACTCATTCTATATCGGCTCTGATGTATTCTTTACCTTTTTGGTCAATAACGGCCTTTTCGAACTGCGCATTCAGCTGACACGCAGTTGCAGCCTGTCGCAGCAGTCTTTTAACGAGGTGGAACAACACTTTATCAATGGACAATTTCCGCCTGAAATAATGGAGCAGTTCCGCAATATGCTGGATTATTTCGGACAGGCGCCCATTATCGTGCGCTCTTCTTCTCTCATGGAAGATAGCCTGGGCAACGCCTTCGCCGGCAAATATCGCAGCGAATTCTGCGCCAATCAGGGCAGCCCCGAAGAACGGCTCGAGGCTTTTTCTCACGCAGTAAAGCTGGTATATGCCAGCGCGGTCAATCCGGATGCCATGGCTTACCGTCAGCACCAGGGGCTTTCGGAGAGCGACGAGCAGATGGCAATACTTGTGCAGCGGGTATCGGGCATGCCGTACAGACAGTACTTTTTCCCGAGCGTGGCGGGGGTGGGTTTTTCGCGCAATATGTACGCATGGAGCAGCCGCATCGACCCAAACAAAGGCATGCTAAGACTGGTTTTCGGACTGGGAACGAGAGCTGTAAACCGCCCGGAAGGAGATTACACGCGCATGCTGGCTTTAAGCCATCCTGATTTACGGCCGGAGATAGGCGACAGGATAGCGCGTTATTCCCAGCACAACGTGGACGTTCTTGACCTCAGGCAGAATATGTTTGTCACTATTGGCGCGTCAGAACTGCTGGGGGCGGATTCCGAATATCCCGGCATCGAAAACCTGGCTTCTGTAGTATCGGACGGGATGGTGCGCGAAATGAGCGGTCTGCTGGCGTCTGCGCCGGCAGGCAACATCGTTATCACCTTCGACAGCCTGATAAAACGCACTCCCTTTATAAAAATCATGGACAGAATGCTGTCTGTGCTGGAACAGGCTTACGGGCACCCGGTGGATATCGAATTTACGGCATACGTCAATCCTGCCGGAGATGTCAGGATAAACCTGCTGCAATGCCGTTCGCTGCGTTTGCCCGGAGGAAGCGCATCGGCTGAGATTCCCGAGAATTTGCCCGAAGATAAAATTCTCTTTCAATCCAGCCAGTTTCTCGGCGGCGGCACGGTTTCCGGTGCGCGTTATCTGCTGTATGTTGACACTGAAGAATACGGCGGGCCGACTTCGGAAGATATGAAACGCCAACTGGGGCGGGTTATCGGAAGATTAAACCAGTTGCCCCGGATTGCAAGGGAGAAAGTGATACTTATCGGTCCCGGCAGATGGGGCAGCGCCAACCTGGAACTGGGAATAAACGTGGGTTACTCCGACATCAGCAACATCGCCGTTCTTATCGAAGTGGCCGATGAAAAAGCAGGCCGCATACCCGAACTGTCCTACGGCACACACTTTTTCCAGGATCTGGTGGAGTCACAGATTATTTACGTGGCGGTTTATCCACAGCAAAAAGACAGCTATTTCAACAGGGAATTCTTTGCTCATGCCTCCAATGTGCTGAACAAAGCCCTGCCTGATGCAGATAATTTCTCCGCATTATTGAGGCTGATAGACGTACCTGCGGTTACCGGCGGGATGTATGCGCACCTTGCTGCCGATTCAGGTTCGCGGCGGGTAATCTGTTATCTGGAATGAGTTTCGTCCGGCGACTGCCCTGACACGAAGGCCACCGCATACTCACGCGAGTGAGACAGGCTGATCTCCAGTGAGACGATGCCAAGCATATCCGCTTTTTGTCTGGCCTTTCCGGAAAGAGAAAGCAGCGGTTTTCCGTCCGGCGCGGAAAGAACTTCTATATCGCGCGGGCTGATGCCGGGCGCATCCAGCGCCTTTATAACCGCCTCCTTGGCTGCGAAACGCGCCGCCAGAGAAGGCAATTTCCCGCTGTAAGCCGCAATCTCCTCATGCGTATAAATACGTTCCAGAAACCGCTGCCCTGAAGTTCTGACAGCCTCTTCTATGCGGCTTATTTCTATTATATCAACGCCAATATGCTGCACGGTTTTATTTTAATCTCATGCAGACGCTTTTTCCACCCTGACAGCGCAGGCTTTATACTCCGGGGAATGCGCCTGCGGATCCCTGGCTGGGCTGGTCAGCAGGTTAGTGCGTGTTTCAGCAAAATGGAAGGTCATATATACCGTTCCCTGCGGAGTGACATCGGTTGATTTAGCTTTGACCCGAACGCTCCCTCGCCTTGAAGAAACGTTTACCCAATCCCCATCGGCAATGCCGAGTTTCTGCGCATCATCCGGGTGTATCTGCAGCTTTTCTTCTCGCATGAATTGATTCAAGCCATCCACACGCCGCGTCATTGTGCCTGTGTGGTAATGGAACAGCGTCCGTCCCGTATCCAGCAACAGAGGATATTCTTCATCCGGCATTTCACATGGAGGACGGTATTCCAGCGGCATGAACTTGCCCCGCCCGCGGGAGAACACGTGCGTATGTAAAATAGGAGTTCCCGCATGTTCAGGAGTGGGACAAGGCCACTGCAAACTGCCGCATTTCTCGAGGCGCTCGAAACTTATGCCTCCAAAGCTGGGTGTAAGGCGGCTTATCTCGTCCATTATCTCGGATGGGTCTTTATAATCGAACCCCGGCGCACCCATTTTCTGCGCTATCTGGCAGGTGATAAGCCAGTCGGGGCGACAGCCGCTTAGCGGCTCGACAGCTTTTCTGACGCGCTGCACGCGGCGTTCGGTATTGGTAAACGTGCCGTCCTTCTCGGCGAAACTGGCACCCGGCAGCACCACATGCGCCATAGCTGTTGTCTCTGTGGGGAATATATCCTGCACCACCAGGAATTCCAGTGTTTTCAATGCCTTTTCGATATGCGCCAGGTCTGGGTCGCTCACCATGGGATTCTCCCCGATTATGTACATGGCCTTTATCCTGCCCTCGCAGGCGGCATCGAACATCTCGGAAAGCGTCAGTCCGGGCTTGAGATCGGGGGCTTTGCCCCATGCTTTAGCGAATTTCTCCTGCGCTTCAGGAGAAGTTACCGACTGGTATCCTGAATAAACGTTAGGCAATGCCCCCATGTCGCAGGCCCCCTGCACGTTGTTCTGCCCGCGCAGGGGATTAACGCCTGTTCCGGGTTTCCCGATATTGCCGGTCAGCATAGCCAGGTTGCCTGTCCCCATCACGTTGTCAGTTCCGTGGCTGAACTGGGTAATACCCATAGCGTACGTTATTGAAGAAGGACTGTTCCGGGCGTACATGCGGGCGGCGGCAACGATATCCTCCGCTTTCAGGCCTGTAATCCGGCTTACGCTGTCAAGGTCGTATTTTTCGAGCGCTTTTTTGAATTCATCGAAGTTTTCACAGCGTTCGGATATAAAGCTGTCGTCCTGCCAGTTGTTATCCAGTATCACGCGGCACATTCCCATGAGGACGGCAACGTTGGTGCCGTTGCGCGGCCTCAGCCAGATATCAGCGTGCTTTGCCAGCCCTACACGGCGCGGGTTAATCACAATCAGCTTCATGCCGCGTTTGAGCGCCTGTTTTATCTCAAATCCAAGCACGGGATGAGCCTCGGTGGTGTTGGCTCCGATAGACAGCATGCAGGCGGACTGTCTCAGATCGCTGATCGAATTGGTCATGGCTCCTGAACCGAACTGGGCGGCCAGACCGGCCACCGTCGTAGCATGTCAGAGGCGGGCACAATGGTCCACATTGTTGGTGCCCATCACCGCCCGCGCCAGTTTTTGCGTAACATAGACATCTTCATTGGTGCAGCGGGCGGATGCCACTACCGCGATCTCATCGGGCTTATATGCTTTGAATTTCTCAGCGACAAGGTTGAGAGTCTCATCCCAATCAGCTTCTGCAAAGCCATTCTCACCGCGAACCAGAGGAGAAGCCAGTCTGTCGGGATGATGCACGAATTCTGCTATGCCGAAACGCCCTTTGACGCATAATTTACCCCTGTTTGAAGCGCCTTCGCGATTTCCTCTCACCGAAACGATTTTTCCGTCGCGAATGCCAAGATACATGGAACATCCGACAGCGCAATAGGCGCAGGTAGTCAGCACTTCGGAAGACGGAACAACGGCATTTTTCGGAACCAGCGCTCCCACTGGGCAACGCACCACGCACTCTCCGCAGGAGCGGCACATGGATCCCATAAGAGCTTTATCGCCGAATATGCCGACATGGGTTTCGTCGCCGCGGCCTATCATCTCGATGGCGCTGACGCAGGTTATCTCCGCGCAGGTGCGCGTGCAGCGTCCGCAGAGTATGCAGTAATTGCGGTCCAGCTTGAAGAACGGATTGGATTCATCCACCTCCTGCACAGGAAGGGTGCGTTTCATGGTGCGTTCGGTTACGCCCAGATATGCCGCCACTTTTTGCAGTTCGCAACGCTGGTTCTTAACGCAGGAAAGGCAATCCAGGGGGTGATTGGCAAGTATCAGCTGCAGTGTATCGCGCCGCACCTGATCAAGTTCCGCGCCGTAAGTCCTTACCTTCATGCCTTCAGCAACTTTGGTAGTGCAGGCTGTCGGAAGACCTCGCATGCCTTCGATTTCCACCAGACACATGCGGCAACCGCCGTAGTTTTCGAGGTCGGGATGATAACACAGGTTGGGAATATATATTCCAGCCGCCAGCGCCGCTTCCAGCACCGTCGCATCCTGAGCAGCTTCAATAACTTTTCCGTCGATTATAATTTTCACAATATCCACGCCATTCTTACTCCCGTGGCTCAAGATCGCAGTGCAAACAGCGGCAGGCCTCTTCTATCGCCTGTTCGCGGCTATAAACGGACTCTACCAGCGCAAAACCATCAAGCCGCCTGTCCACCGGCAGTTTTTCAGCATGAACCGAGGGGCCTTCTCCAGGGTCAGTTACGGCTACCGTATCTTCAGCAGGCCCGCTTAGCTTCTCGCTTATATCGCCTTCCCCTCCCAGGTATAAATCAATGGATTGAGCCGCCTGCCGCCCGTCTGCGATGGCCTCAATTATCGAGGATGGCCCGCGCACGGCATCGCCGCCGGCAAAAACACCGGCGACCGGGGTAACAAGGCAGTACTTATCAACCTCTATGGCATTCTGTTTTATCAAAGGCAAGCCGAAGCTCTCATCGATCTCCAGCCGCTGTCCGATGGCTCCGATTATGCTATCGAACTCCAGATCGAAAACATCGCCTTCCACCGGAAGAGACCGCCGCCGCCCGCTTGAATCCAGCGGCCCAGTTCGCATGCGCTGGCATTCCAGGATGGCAGCGCCATTGTTCTTTCTTAGTCCGACAGGAGCAACAAGCTCCATTATGCGCACGCCTTCTTCCAGAGCGTCACCCAGTTCCTCCGCGCTGGCGGGCATCTCGGAGCGCGCGCGGCGGTAAACCAGCGTAGCCTCGGCGGCGCCCAGTCTCAAAGCTGTCCGGGCCACATCGACAGCAGTATTGCCCCCCCCGATAACAGCCACGCGGCGGCCTGATTTTACCTGGCGTCCGTCGCTGACTGCCTTGAGGAAATCAAGACTGTCCCAATAACAGTCCTCTTCTTCGCCGGGTATCCCCAGCTTCATGCGTCCGTGCATGCCGACAGCAACAAAAACAGCCTGATAACCTTCATCGAGCAGCGCATTTACATTATTGACGGGCGAGCCTGTTTTAAGCTCCACGCCGAGAGACAATATCTCGTTTATTTCGTTTTGCAGTATATCCCTGGGCAGGCGGTAAGCTGGTATTGTCTGCTGCATCATGCCGCCCGGCCTTGAAGCTGATTCATAAACGGTTACCGAGTGTCCCAATCTTGCCAGATAACAGGCGCAGGTAAGCCCCGCCGGCCCCGCCCCGACGACTGCCACCCGCTTGCCGCTGGGCTGTCTTCTGCAGGTCTTCGACTTCCATTCGTCGCCGCCGTTCTCTACGGCATAGCGCTTGAGTTCGCGTATGGCAACGGGTTCGTCCACCTGACCTCGGCGGCATTTGGCCTGACATGGATGAAAACACACCAGCCCGCAAACTGAAGGGAAGGGAATCTTTTCACGTATGACGGCCAGAGCTTCGGCAGGCTTATCCTGACCGATAAGCCGCACATAGCGCGGCACGTCTATACCGGCAGGACAGGCGCTGTTGCACGGCGCGCTGGCCAGGCCCCTGCATACCGCCGCAGAACAATGCTTGCGGCGTATATGCTCTTCATACTCCTCGCGGAAATAGTTGATAGTGGTAAGCACCGGATTGGGCGCGCCCTGTCCCAGTCCGCACAGCGCGGCGGCCTTGATGGATTTACCCAGACGCTGCAAAAGCTCTATGTCGCCCTCGCTGCCTCTGCCGGAAACGATGTCATCAAGTATTGAGAGCATCTGGCTCGTGCCGTTGCGGCAGGGGCCGCACTTGCCGCAGGATTCACTCTGCGTGAATGACAGGAAATAACGGGCTACATCCACAATGCAGGTATCCTCATCCATGACAACCATGCCGCCCGACCCCATGAATGATCCGGCCGCTCCCAGGCTCTCGTAGTCAGTGGGCAAACTCAAACGGCTGGCAGGAAGGCATCCGCCGGAAGGGCCTCCTGTTTGCACAGCCTTGAAACGCTTGCCGCCGGGCACACCGCCGCCGATGTCGTATATGATAGTTTCGAGAGGTGTGCCCATCGGAACTTCCACCAGTCCGCTGTTGGCAACCTTGCCCACCAGTGAAAATACCGCCGTCCCGTGGGCTTTTTCCGTGCCGATGGCAGCATACCAATCGGCCCCTTTGTCTATAATTACCGGAACGGTAGCCAGTGTTTTAACGTTGTTGATATTGCTGGGTTTGCCGTGCAGGCCGGATATGGCCGGGAAAGGAGGACGCGTACGCGGGGTGCCGCGCTTTCCTTCTATCGAGGCCATCAAAGCGGTCTCTTCACCGCAGACAAAAGCCCCGGCGCCTTCCACTACACGCACAGAAAAATTAAACGAGCTTCCCAGTATATTTTTTCCGATGAAGCCCTTTTCTTCAGACTGTTTTATGGCATGCTTTATGCGCTTTACCGCCAGCGGATACTCCGCCCTTACATATATGAATCCCTCTGAAGCGCCTATGGCATAGGCGGCGATGGTCATGCCTTCCACTACCGTATGCGGGTCGCCTTCCAGAATGCTGCGGTCCATGAAAGCGCCGGGGTCGCCCTCGTCGGCGTTGCATATCATGTACTTGGGTGAACCTGTTGCCTTGCGGCAAAATTCCCACTTCTGAGCAGTGGAAAAACCCGCCCCGCCCCGCCCGCGCAGCCCCGACCGGCGTATCTCGTCTATCAGTTGTTCAGGAGTCAGGCGGAGAACTTTTTCCAGGGATTTATACCCGCCGGTAGCGATGTAATCTTCGATTCTCTCCGGATTGATATGTCCCAGGTTGCGTAAAATCAGACGCTTCTGTTTGCTGTAAAAACCGATGTCCTTATAATTGGGCACAGGTTCACCGCTGATCGGATCCTTGTAGAAAAGGCGGCTGACAGGTTTCCCGTCACGCAGATGGGCGCGCGCAATTTCAGGAATATCTTCAGGCCTGATATGTGTGTAAAAGATACCTTCCGGCTCGACGACGGCGATAGGCCCCTGCTGGCAAAACCCGTGGCAGCCGGTAAAATCGACGGTAACATCGGACAAGCCAAGATCCGCCACTTCTTTTTCGAGCAGCTGGCGCGCCTCTACGGCATGGCTGGAATTGCAGCCTGTGCCGTGGCAAAAGAGCACACGGCGGCCGGTATTATTCCTGTTTTGCTCCATTTCCGAACATCTCCTCGACTTTCCGGGGAGTCATATCTCCATAGGTGTTGTCATCTACGGTTATGGTAGGAGCCAGCGCGCAGGCTCCGATGCAGGCGACGGTTTCGAGGCTGTATTCCATATCGGCGCGGGTTTCGCCGGGTTTGATGCCCAGTTCCTTTTCCAGTTCGCCCAGAACACGCCCTGCTCCCTTGACGTGACAGGCTGTGCCGCGGCAGGCCTTGACGCAATGGCGGCCTGACGGCTTAAGTTTGTATGCGGTATAGAAGGTAGCCACGCCGTACACTTCGCTGGCGCTCATGCCGAGATGGTCGGCGGCAGCCTGCATGGCTTCCGGAGACAGATACCCCAGGCTCGATTGCAGCGCATGCAAGAGGGGGATCAGGTTGGAGCGTTCCCTGCTGAAATGAAATAGCACATCCTCTATTTGTTTCATGCTGATCGGAGCCTCCGGTACGGAGAGAATAGAAAGTGAAATTATAGCGAAAAGAACAGAAAATAGTCAAATAAGACTATGCGTAATACATAATTTGAATTGATATTATACCATTGAGAGGAGCCACGATTATATCGGGACGACGCGGCAGTCCCCATATTCCTTGTCATGCTGGAGGCCATATCGGATGGCCGGAGCATCTGGTGGGGTGGGGTGACCCTACAATGCGCTTCTGCGCTGGATAGAGGCCAACGGGTATCATATAACAGGTACCAACTGGGAAACCTATCACAACGACCCTGAGAAAACGAAACCCGAAGACCTTGTTACGGAGATACAGGTGCCGGTGGAGAAGAACGGGTAAATATAATAAAATGATTAGGATAATTGCTGAGGGGCTAGAGGGTTGTTCTTCTTAGCCTCTCAGAGGATTATTCATCAAAAAGTCTTCTGGGAAAATCGTTGTCACCAATTTTATGGTTAAGTTCGCCATCAGTACCTGACACTGTATATTTTTCTCTTGGTCCGCGTGAAATTCGTATTGATTTTGATTGATCTATGTTACCGACTAAAATAAGTTGGGCAATTTCTTTGTAATTTAAGCAACATATTCCATCCTCACCACAAATAAGCACCACAAATAATCTTTTGCAGCCACTCTCGATATTAGCAATCTCTTGCAAATGTTCTGGCATAAATGTAAATTGCCATGGAGAAATACGTTTTGTTGAATGCTTAAAATAAATACATGATTCATTGTTAACTAGATAGCAATTATTTCCAAAATATAATTTAGTTCCATACGTTCTCTGTTCTTGAATGAGCCTAACTAAAGCACTCCCGTGATAAAAAGTGTAATTAAGCATTCTGGATGGAACTCTTTTTGATATTTTTCAAAAATTGAACTTTCCCTGAATAGCTATAAACTATTCTCGCTTCTTTGAGAGTGTTTGTTATTACCATAAAATGGTGCAGCGCATTTGGAAAGCTTTCTCGCCCACCTATGATTCCTTTAGTCCTATATAAAGTGTCATGATAACTTGCATTCTCTCCAACCCGCCGTATTTCATGAATAGCCAAGTTTCCAGGATAGGAATTAACTTGCACAAAATTTATGACATATAAAGGAAGTACCTGATCACCATATTCCTTATTTATTTCCAGCAATTTCTCCAATTCGTTTAGACGTTCATCTGAGATTAATTTCTCCATTCGCTCATCAAGTGTGAATTTTGAGAAATACATTTCTCCTGCATCAGTAACAACTGAACTCTTATCAATACTTTGCTTTGCCACTGGCTGTATTCTGTCGTCGGATATCCAAACTGGAGCTTTATTATCAGCCTTGATTGCTTCAAGCGATAACTGATGATAAACAAAACACCTATGCCAATCTAGGTATAGCTGTTCGGGAATCCAAAGTTCAAAATATGCTAAATAATTTCCTCTATTCCCGAACATTCGTGCTCTCTGTATATATGTGTCTTGCTGCATTTTGTGTCTAACATCACGAGTGAAAAACATTCCTAACAAATTATTGAAGGTAACACCCCTTGAAATAATGTTGCCTCCAATAATAATCGTAAACAATGCAGGAGGATTTGTTAGGTCGATATTTATTATCTGGTAGTGTATCAATTTGAAATGTAAAATCCGAAATTGATAGCTATTAGGGGTTTGTTACCAAGTGGGCGGCTTATGTAGAATTGTTACCCCGTCTGATAATATGAATGGGTTAGAAAACTGATGTTTTTGATACTTGACTTTCTTGATTGAAAATGAATTAGGTGCTAAAGCTAATAATTCATCGTTGCGCCTGTTATAAGGAAATGCGAATCTTACGTCTATATTTGGGAATCGTTTAAGAGCTAATTTAATTGCTGGTGCTATATCCGTATCGCCGGTAACTATGACAATCGAATCACAAGCATTGTCATATAGTAATTCCAGCACTTTAATACTAATCGAAACATCGGTCTCTTTTTCCTCATGTTTGATAAACTTTTTTGAACATAAGGTGCAATATACATGTTTTGCTTTAAACTCACCCTTTATTACCTCAATGCCTGTATCCTCTAAGCATCTAATATAATTTTCATGTCTTGCAATTACTCGTGGGTCATTTAGGTGGTATGCCAACGCTGTGAAATAGTAGATTTTTTCAATTTGTGCGTTATTGCCGATAAGGTATAAATAATTACTACAAAGTTCTCGGACATTTAGCCACTTTAGGCAGATGCCATTGTTGTCCGTCTCTATGTCTTTGATAGAGTGGTAGAGGTTAAAACCATCTAAAAGAAAACAAACTCTATTCATAAAAAAATCCCCCAGAGTCGCAACTCTGAGGGGGCTGATGATGTTTCCACCACCAGTGTTGATGAATATATTATACATAACAATGTTGATATAATCAACACGCATATATCATAGATAACTGATGAAATAACGAGAATATAAGAGATAATGCGGTGTTAATGACGTGGGTTGATATGATATTGGGTTATATCACAGCGTCATTCGTTATGCGTCATTCTATATCACTATTCCGCAACGTCATTTAGCGTCATGCACAATGTCATTGACGCAACTAGGGTAACGTCATTGATTGGCTAGTGCCACAATGTCGGCAAATCTCCATATCCGATTAGCTATCCCAGCAGCCATAGCAGGCGTTCTAGGATAGGGATTAGCCAATGTTTTATGTGGTCTAACAAAGTTATAGTGCATGAAATAGAGGGCTAAAGCGTATTCGTGGTTCTCTAGCTTCTTTGAAAAGGCATTGGTTAATCGGGTAAATCTCCTCATGCTCATTCGCATAGTAAGGTTCTGACGCTCTACAAAGCTCGTAGAGACTGCCTTTAAATCAGGGTTGCCTTGCACTACTAACTTTTCCGTGCCAACGCAATCAGCGGCACTATAGTGTTTTTCTTTTTCCATTGTCTCGCCGTAAATCTTGATTAGCTGTGCATAATCTATTTCAGAGCCGAAAGCCTTTTCTATGGCTGTAAGGTACATTTTATGGCCGT
>CAYRSY010000033.1:0-15259 GCA_964427105.1 uncultured Dehalococcoidales bacterium | reverse complement strand
TCAGGAGAAAAAAATTGACTGATCTTACGAAGCTGACCATACACGAAGCGCACGGCCTGCTTAAATCAAGGCAGGTTTCATCAGTAGAGATGACAAAAGCCTCGCTGGAACGCATACAGGCCGTTGACCCCAAGGTAAAGGCCTTTATGACCGTTACCGGCGAGCTGGCATTACAGCAGGCCGCCGCAGCGGATAAGAAAATAGCCGCAGGAGAGTGCAACGCGCTTACCGGCGTGCCAGCCGTTATGAAAGACGTTTTATGCACGAAGGGCGTGCGCACCACGTGTTCATCCAGAATGCTGGAAAACTTCGTGCCGCCCTATGACGCCACGGTCATCGAAAAACTGTACGCGCAGGGAATGGTGATGCTTGGCAAGGCCAACATGGACGAGTTCGCCATGGGATCGTCAACCGAGAACTCGGCCTATTTCACCACCTGCAATCCCTGGGATCTGGAAAGGGTGCCGGGAGGCTCGTCCGGCGGTTCGGCGGCAGCGGTGGCGGCAAGGGAAGGCGTCTACGCGCTGGGTTCGGATACGGGCGGCTCCATACGCCAGCCGGCGGGATTCTGCAGCATCGTGGGACTGAAGCCCACCTACGGGCGGGTGAGCCGCTACGGGCTGATAGCCTTCGCATCGTCGCTCGACCAGATAGGCCCCATGACGCAGGACGTGGAAGACGCCGCCATCGTGATGAACGCTATTTCCGGGCATGACGAGAAAGACTCGACATCATCCCCCATAGATGTGCCGGATTATACCAGAAGCCTTTTTAAAAACATCAAGGGTATGAAGCTCGGCATCCCCAAAGAGTATTTCGTGGAAGGCATGCAGCCGGAAGTGGCGCAGGCAATAGAGACAGCCATCGCCAAACTGGAAGAGCTGGGAGCCGTCGTTGACCGCAACGTCAGCCTGCCCAGCACACCCTATGCGCTGGCGGTGTATTACATCATCGCACCCAGCGAGGCTTCAGCCAACCTGGCGCGCTATGACGGAGTTAAATACGGCTTTTCCTACAACGGCACCGACAATATGTTCGAGGCTATGGAAAAAACGCGCCAGTTCGGCTTCGGGCCGGAGGTAAAGCGGCGCATCATGCTGGGGACATACGCCCTCTCCGCCGGATATTACGACGCCTATTACCTGAAGGCGCAGAAGGTGCGCACGCTTATACGCCGGGAGTTCGACGCGGCTTTTGAGAAGTACGACGCGCTGGTGACGCCTACTTCTCCTACAGTGCCATTCAAGGCAGGGGAAAAAGTTGACGACCCTGTTTCCATGTACCTGTCGGACGTTTGCACGCTGCCGATAAACATCGCCGGTGTTCCGGCCATTTCCATACCTGCGGGGTTCGCGGGCGGATTGCCTGTCGGGCTGCAGATTATAGCCAAACCTTTTGCCGAAGAGACCATCTTCCGCATCGCCCATGCCTACGAGCAGGCAACCGGCTGGCAGAAGATGCTGCCGGAGTTATAGTTTAACTGGTCTTCTCTTTGGCTTTAAGTCCGCCTCATGCGGGAAAACGGAAAGAGGAAACTGTTATTTTCTGGAGGCGCAAATATGCCAGAACCAACAGAATGGTACCGCAATATTGAGGCAGGCATCGGCCCTCTGAAAACGCAGCTCGGCTCTGCCAATGCCAGATACTACAACCTTGACCGTCTGCTGAAAATCGCCCGCCGCGTGGATGAGTTTGCGCCCAACTGCCCCAAATGCCAGGAACTGCAGACCGAAATCGAGCGCATGCTGCGCGACCTGAAAACATATACCCCGCAGGAGTTCAAACAGCAAAAGAGGGTGTTCTTCCGGGACTCGGAGGCCCTTTTTTACCACCTGCAAAAAGCGCATGGCATTATCAGCGAGGGACAGTACACGGGGGCATTGCTGGCTCTCGGCGCAGGAATGGGGGTAGCGCTGGGAGCGGGATTTAACAATCTGGGCTTCGGTATTCCTGTAGGAACTGCGGCAGGCTTGATAATCGGCATTATACTGGACGACCGCGCCAAAAAAGCAGGAAAGATGCTTTAGTTTTTTCTTTTTCAGGTTCGTGCTTCACAAAAACAGAGAGGGAGGCTTGAAAGCCTCCCTCTTTTATGTTAAATGACAAAAGTGATTCGCTTTAGCTCTTCGATCTGGTAACGCTGGTTGGCAGCGTGCCATCGAAGTGCATCTGCCCATTGCTTATGCTGAAATTATTAACCGAAAAGCCCGGTATGCTTAAAACGTCCTCATACAGCAAGTCAACAAGCTGCGACTTGTATTCTTCAAACTGGGAGAGTATAGAGATTCGCCCTATCTTGAAAGCCGTGGTGTTAAAACTGATGCTGCCGTTGACCACAGAACCGGTGCCTTTGATGTAGAACGGCATGTTTTTCTGTAAAAAGCCCATGGACCCGACCCTTTCCAGCACAACGTCCATGTCGCCCTCGCTGACGCCGCGGGCGCGGGCATAATCTTTGAGGGTATCCAGTTCCAGTATGCCGGAAAATTCGGCGCTGCCATCAGGATTGAAGCGCACCTGGCATTCATGCATGGGAAAATAGACCCAAACCTTCTCACCTATGAGAGCCGTGACTTCCTCCTGGGTAAGATTGAAACTGGCATCCTGCTCTCCTGCAAAGCTCAAACTCTGCTCGGGAGGGGTGTCGGCGGGGAGATTAACCCGCTGGATGTTGCTCTTGGCGCGGGCGCTTTGATAATCAGCCGGCGTATAGGTCACCCCCAGGTCAACCGGTTTGTTCGAACCGAAAATATTGGATACCCCGGGAACCAGACCGAAATATCCGGCCACCAGCACGATAACCAGGATAACTGATATGACGCCGATGCCTATGCCCAATAGTACTTTCATGCTATCCTCCTTCCAGAGCGTTATTTAAGCATACCCGGCATTGATTGGCAATATATTTCACCGGATGCTTAAACTCCTGCAAAAATATTTTGACGCCTTTGACGCCAGATGCTACTATACACCAGTTTTTATAAAATTTTATTTAAGGATAGACGAATTATGGATAATTCTACACAGCGTATCGCCGTATCCTTCAACCTGCCCAACGCCCTGACGCTGCTTAGAGTGGCAATGGCAGGAGTAATCGCATGGCTTTTATTTGAACGCTGGTCCGGCGGCATAGTCGCAGCCGGCATACTGCTCATAGTTGCTTCGCTTACAGACACATTGGACGGCATCATAGCCCGCAGACTGGGGCAGGCAACGCTCTTCGGCTCGCTTTTCGATATGATAGCCGACCAGACGCTTTTCATGTCGGCGCTGATACTGGCGATCCGCGCGGGGGTATTCGCCAGAGCAGATAAATTCATGCCGCTTAATCCTTACCTTTACGCCGGACCGGCGCTGCTGGGCGGGGTTTTCGTGCTGGCAGGCATAGGCATGTACCTGTGGAAACGGCGCACGCGCCGGATAGATTTCCCCACGCCGACAAAAGTCGCCAAGTTCAATTTCATCTTCTGGCTGACGCCGCTGATAGTGGCAATACTGGGGGTGGGGCCGGGGTGGCTGCTGGCAGCATTGATGTATATGTCCATAATTTCGACGATAGCCACTTTCTACTCTTATCTTAGAAAAGGCAGCTACGTCTTTACCGACTGAAGGCACATAGTCAGTTTATCCCCAAGCAAGGTACACGGCGTGCCGTGTACCTGCTGGCAGAGTGCGCATGGGGGAGAGAGTTGCAAAAAACCAATTGGAGAAACTCCATTCTTTAAGCCTCTCCCGCAGGTGGTGAATAACATATAAACAGAGGATTAGTTGTCTTTCTCAAAGAATACAAATCATACAGAGGGCGCAGCATGCTGCGCTACTTAAGCATAGTGATTGGGAAAAGAGTTTCAAAAAGGCGATGCAAGAGACTCTATCCAATAGGAATCTCCCTTAATCCCTTCCTTCGGCAGGCTCAGGACAGGCTCTTTCCAAGGAGGGCAATTATCGCTTATCCGCACGGTATGCTGCCGTGTTAAATAACCTGTTCAGCCTTTTCTGCCAATTTCTCTCCGGCGGCAAAAGCCTCTTTAAGGGCTTCGGGGTGATTTAAAATCTCGCCTTTTGCATCTATTCCGGAGAACGCCACCATACCCCCGTATTTAATATCCAGGCTGGCGAAAAAGGCCTTTACCGTTGCCAGCGCAGGGTCGAAAAGGTTCTCTTTATGTCGGCCTCCCACGGATACGAAAAGTCCTTTACGCTCGCGCGTATCTCCGAAAGGCGGAATTTTTAAAACATACTTCTTTACCCAATACACCTGCGCGCGGTCAATAAGGGCTTTAGCCTGTGACGGCAGCCCCATGAAATGCAGCGGAGCAGCCAGCACTACGCGGTCAGCTTGTTCCAATTCCCCGTACACCATCTGCGCATCATCATGGAAAGCGCACTGGCCTGTATGCGGGCAAGAGTCGCAATGCCGGCAGGGCATGATATCAAGGGCGGAGACATGAATAATCCTCGTTTCCGCCCCCCTGCTCGCGGCTCCCTTGAGCACCTCATCAAGCAGTATGTCGGTATTGCCTCCCGTGCGAAGGCTGCCGGCTATGCCCAGAACCCTCAACCCAGCACCCCCGCAACCAGTTTCAGAATAGCCTTTTCCCGTTCCTGCATCTTCTGCTGGCGGACAGGCTCGTCATGGTCGTAACCCAGAAGATGCAGCACGCCGTGAACCAGCAGCACGGCTACCTCTTTCCTGGCGGAATGGCCGCGTTCCTCAGCCTGAATCTGCGCCTGCGGATAAGAGATAATAACCTCGCCCAGATGAACGGCATCTCCGGCGGGGAATATGAAATCGGGCTCATCCGGCGAGCTTTTATCCATCATTGCAAAAGACAGCACGTCGGTAGGGGTGTCTTCATCCATGTATTCCTTGTGAAGCTGGCGGATTTTCTCCTGCCCTGTAATGAGTATGCCCATCTCGGCATCCTGCTTATTCTCGGCTTCGAGCGCGGCTGATGCTATCCCCCGCAGCCATTCTTCATCAAGAACAGATTCGAACCCATCGTCAAAAAGCACATTAATTTCCATAGCTTCATAATATCACAGGGCAAGGGAGTGCTCAATCGACGCTGACGTCAAAAACAAGCAATTAGAGAGCTTACATAATATAAGAATCTCCCTTAATCCCGCCCTCGACTTCGCTTCGGGACAGGTCTTTTCCAAAGAGGGACACTGAAGAAAGGTTTCCCCAGAACCAGAATGTCCATTTTGAGCAAAACAGCTTGTTATGATATAGTAATGGATGCCAATCTGGAGGGATCGCATAGTGGCCTAGTGCGGGCGCCTGCTAAGCGCTTGCCCTGAGAAATCAGGGTCGAGAGTTCGAATCTCTCTCCCTCCGCCACCGGCAATTTCCCTGACCCAAACAACAATGCCCTCATATCATATCTGGACTATAGGCTGTCAGATGAACCGCGCCGAATCGGAACGGCTGGAAGCGCGTCTGGTTGCCTGCGGATACTCGCCCGCCGCCAACGCCGAAGAAGCCGACGTTTTCGTGATTAATTCCTGCGTGGTGCGCGAACACGCCGAAAACAAGGTGCTCAACAAGATATACAGGCTGAGGCATGTTCAAAAATCACGGCCTGATCTGCGAATAATTCTCGCGGGATGTTTTGTGGGGCAGGAACCGGAGTCGCTGCGTAAACGCTTCCCTTATGTTGATGATTTTTTAAAGCCAGGAGAGATCCCCGCATGGCTGCGAAAAGAGGATTGCGCTTCCGTGCTGCCTGCAAATCCCGGCGTTACGGCGCTGGTGCCCATCACACAGGGATGCAATAATTTCTGCTCCTACTGCATAGTGCCTTACCGCCGCGGAAGAGAGATAAGCCGCCCCGTATCAGAAATCGTCAGCGAGGTAGAAACATTTGTGGAGCGCGGGGCGAAAGAGGTCACGCTGGTAGGACAAAACGTGGATTCCTACGGGCACGATCTGCCGCAAAAGCCAGATCTGGCAGAGCTTCTCGAAGAACTGAACCGCATAGACGGCCTGTTGCGCATACGGTTTTTGACCAACCACCCCAAGGACATGAACCTCCGTCTTATCGACGCCATGACGCGGCTCGAAAAGGTCTGCCGCGCCATCAACCTGCCGATACAGGCAGGAGATGACGATATGCTCAAGGCCATGAACAGGGGCTACATAACCGGACAATACCGCGAACTGATAAACAGATTGCGAACCGCCATGCCGGACATTGCTATCTCGACGGATATTATCGTGGGATTTCCGGGCGAAAGCGAAAAGCAGTTCCAGAACACTTATAATCTGCTGGCTGAGCTAAAACTCGACGCCGTGCATGTAGCGGCCTATTCCACGCGCCCCGGCACGCTGGCGGCTAAAAAATACGCAGACGATGTGCCGCCTGAGGTTAAAAAATACAGGCTGGCAGCCATCGAAGCCCTTCAGGAAAAGATAGTATCTGAGATAAACGCCCGCATAATCGGACACACGGCAGAAGTGCTGGTCGAGACTCAAAAGAAAGGCCGCTGGCAGGGGCGTACCGGCAGCGACAAAATAGTGTTCTTTACAGGCGGAAACAACCTTATCGGCAAGCTGGTAATGGTAAAAATCGAAAAGGCCGGTTCGTGGTCGCTGCAGGGCAAAACGGAGATGAAATAACATTATGAAATGCCCCGCATCCCCGGATGCTTCGGGCCGCCTAAGGCGCCCTCCGGCATGACAACAGGAAAACACAGGATACTATCTCCTTGTGGCAGAGGCAGTCTTTACGTGATACACTGGTAACTCTCAGTGTCCCGCAATCAGTTGATGATAACAAAATAATCCGGTTTTCAGGAGGCAATATGGGAACAGATGCTGGCAGCACATGGATAATGGTAGGTTTTCTGGCGCTCATGTTCGTGGCTTTCTATTTCCTGCTCATCCGCCCGCAGCGCAAACGCCAGCAGGATCAGGCTCAGCTTACCTCTAATCTCAAAGCCGGAGAGCGTATCATCACCTGGTCCGGCATATACGGCGAAATCGTCAGTCTGGATGAAGATACCATGCTCATCAGAGTGGAATCCGGAGCTACCATCCGCATGGCGCGCGTAGCAGTAGCCCAGAAACAAAACGAAGATATCAAATAGTCTCAGGAATCAAAGGAGACTCCTATCAAAAACTACGATTACATCATAGTAGGCAGCGGTATTGCCGGCCTGTATTCAGCTCTTCTGGCACAAAAACATGGCAGTGTGCTGCTGGTCACCAAGGGCAGCATCGATGACTGCAATACGCGTCACGCGCAGGGAGGCATAGCCGCCGCCATCGGCATAAAGGACTCGCCTGAACTTCACTTCAGGGATACAATCTCAGCAGGAGCCGGTTTGTGCGATGAAGAAGCCGTGCGGATACTTACAGGGGAAGCCCCCGACCGCATCGCCGACCTTGTCAATTTCGGTGTGCCTTTCGACACTTTTAATGGAGAAATCGCCCTTACCCGCGAGGCTGCCCACAGTATGCCTCGCATTCTGCATGCCGGAGGCGACGCCACCGGCGCCCAGATAGAAATTACACTCAGCCGACAGACAAGAATGGCGCAGATACCCGTTCTGGAGCACTGTCTGGCCACGCGCATCATTATGGAAAACGGGCGCGTCTCGGGCATCGAAACATTCGATACTCTAACCTGCGGCGCGCAGCAGTTCGGGTGCCGCAACCTGATACTGGCAACCGGCGGAGCCGGACAGCTTTTCAAGTTCACCACCAACCCGGAAGTAGCCACCGGAGACGGCATTGCGCTGGCATATAGAGCCGGAGCTGATATTGCGGACATTGAATTCTTCCAGTTCCATCCAACCGCCCTGCATCTGCCGGGAGTGGAGCCGTTCCTTATCTCCGAAGCCGTGCGAGGGGAAGGCGGCATTCTGCGCAACAACAAGGGCGAGGCTTTCATGAAAGCCTACACGCCGCAGGCAGAACTGGCTCCGCGCGATATAGTAGCGCGCAGCATTGTAAGTGAAATGAGCAAAACAGGCGCAGACCATGTTTTTATAGATGTAACACATCTGCCGGCCAGCATAACCGCCGCCCGCTTCCCGCAGATATATCATTATTGCATGGAACACGGCCTGGATATGGGAAAAGATATGATACCGGTAGCCCCCGCCGCCCATTACATGATAGGCGGCATCCGCGTCAACACATGGGGCGAATCCTCGCTGCCGGGTCTCTTTGCCGCCGGCGAGGTTGCCTGTACCGGCGTGCATGGGGCCAACCGCCTGGCTTCCAATTCCCTGCTTGAAGTGCTGGTGTTCGGCAAGCGCATAATAAAACGAACCACAGAGGACAGGCAATGCTCAAATGCAGATGACCGCAGCCAGAACCTGCGCCATACTTTGCCTGCCCGTAATTCGCAAATTTCTGCAGGAACGCCCGGGCGAGCGGCATTACAGCAATTGCTATGGGAAAATGCAGGCATCGTGCGCAACGGAACTGGGCTGGAAAAAGCCGCAAACACTCTGCACGCATGGCAAAATCAGTTAGGTGAGCCTTCCGACAGGCCGTCGTGGGAATTGCTCAATCTCATTATCACCGGAAGGCTCATGGCAGAAGCCGCACTGATCAGGACGGAAAGCCGCGGCGCGCACTACAGGCTGGATTATGCCGCACCTGACGACAACTGGCACAAGCATATAATTATCGAGAGAGGCTGACATGCAACTTTCAGGCAATTCTCCGGCAGACAGGGAAGAAGTCAAAAAGATAATAGAATTGGCGCTGGCCGAAGACCAGGTGGAAAACGACATCACCAGCAGGCTGGTCATCCCCGAAAATCTGGAGGCTGCGGCCACACTGATGGCCAAGGCTTACGGTGTGCTGGCAGGCATAGATGTCTTTGAAACCGTATTCCAGAAAGTGGATAATACCCTGGACATAGAAATCAGAATGAACGACGGAGACAGGCTGGCGCCGGGAGACACAGCCGCCGTAGTGAAAGGCAAAGCCCGCAGCATACTGGCCGCCGAGCGCACGGCTATGAATTTCATATGCCACCTTAGCGGCGTGGCTACCGCCGCTTCGCGTTATGTCGAGAGGGTGGAGGGACTGCCGGTCAGCATCGTGGACACGCGCAAGACAAACGCCGGACAGCGTCTGCTGGAAAAACACGCCGTGGCCTGCGGGGGCGGCAGGAACCACCGCCTGAACCTGTCAGACGGCATACTCGTAAAGGACAACCACATTGCCGCACTCAGAAGCACAGGAAAGAGCCTCAGCGAAATAGTGAAACAGGCCAGAGAGCAAAACAAAACAGGCTTGAAAATCGAAATCGAGGTCAATAATATGGCCGAGGCAGTAGAAGCAGCGGGAGCGGGGGCCGATATACTGCTGCTGGATAATATGAACACCTCTGACATGCAAAAGACAGTTGAGCAGCTTAAAGGAAAGGTGCGCTTCGAGGCATCAGGCGGCATCACTCTGGAAAACGTACGTCAGGTGGCCGAAACCGGCGTGGATATTATATCTATCGGGGCGCTGACCCACTCGGCGAAGGTGCTGGATTTAAGTCTGGAGATGTCTTAGCCACTATCCAGCCATCTACAAATCCGATACGCGTCGCAGCTTCATTGTTTTCAGCAAGCTGCCATCAGTTTTAAAGAGTAGCCATGCCATTTCCGCACCGGCAGGAAGTTGTTAGTTAATGGTCGTTTGCAACACCATAATAAACAACGAAGTTATGTAGCATAGAGAAACGATGATGAATGTTGATAACATCCCGTATTGGAGAGCAGGGGATATTGAACCTTGCGGATAAACAAGCTGAAATATCACTCTCGTTATCCACAGAATACATGTTGCAGCAAGCATAACAATTATTGAATACCTATTGGATTTGTCTCCGTAAATAAACAGCAAATTTACTATCCCGAACAATATCAATTATAGAGAAAAGAACACATTGATAGCCCTGACAGCTGCCACTAACTCAGTTGCATGGATATCAATATATGAATACCACTTCCATGCTTCAGGCACAAAAAAGTGCCATATACCAAAACCGATAGAAGCGCTGCTGCCAATCGTCACTAAAATCTTAACAAGCAGATCCAAAACCATACTCCCCTGTAATTTTTGAGTACACCAACGAAACAAGCACCCGCATCGCCAATAACCGTATCCGTATACTTGTGCCCTCAATTCTATCACCAATGTCAATAATCACATCAGTAATACTGGTTTGCTTTTAAGAGGATATCTCAGGCATGGAATTCTGGCAAAAATAGGTCACGTGCTATTTCGCCAGGTGTTTTTTCAAAGATGGCTGCTCACTTCTTGGCAACCCCTTAAAGGTCAACCGGATACGAGCGATATTACAAGGCAAGCATAATGCCCCCTCCTCTTTCCGTATGTTGTATAATATATCGATTATTCGAGGAGATTTATCATGCAAGAGCCAACTGGCGCGCACGCGCTGGAATACGCCGGTTTCTGGCGGCGTTTCGCCGCTTTTATCATAGATGCTGTTATCGTAGGTCTTTGTATCCGCGTTTTGCTTCCATACCAGAGTTTTTCTATCTGGAATATAGACAGCCCATGGTATCTCATGCCCCTTTTTGCCGCCCTTTCCAACCTGCTTGCCACGGCAATAACCATATCTTACAGTGTGGCTTTTCTTGCCTGGCGCGGGCAAACCCTCGGCAAGATGGTAATGAACATAAAGGTATTGCGCGGTAACGGCAGCAGAATCAGCGCAGGCTACGCCCTGTTGAGATACCTGGGATATTTTATCTGCTGCCTTATGGCAGGAGTCGGATTTCTGTGGATTGTTTTCGACCCCCGCAAGCAGGGCATTCATGATAAAATTGCAGATACAGTGGTAGTCAAGCTGCCTGACCCCGCACAGACGCATACGGCGCTGGCAAGCCCCAGACCGAGCGCGGGATAAAATGCATTTTCTGAGGAGTAACATACAGTCATGAATCAACCAGTACGCGTACGCTATGCACCCAGCCCCACCGGCCTGCCCCACGTGGGCAACATCCGCACGGCCTTTTTCAACTGGCTGTTCGCCCGCCACACGGGAGGCACTTTCATAGTGCGCATCGAGGACACCGATGTAGCCCGCACAGTGCCCGGCGCGCTGGAAGGCATACTTGCGGGGCTGGAATGGCTGGGCATAGACTGGGACGAGGGGCCGCAGGCGGGAGGCGATTTCGGGCCGTATTTCCAGTCGCAGAGATTGGATATTTATAAAAAACTGGTCGGGGAACTGGTGGAGCGCGGACAGGCCTATTACTGCCATTGCTCCTCGGAGAGATTGGACGCAATGCGCTCAGAGCAGATAGCCAACAAGCAGCCGCCCGGCTATGACCGCTGCTGCCGCGAAAAAGGGCTGGGGCCGGCTCCGGGAGCAGTGATAAGGTTCAAAACCCCTCGGGAAGGCAAAACCACCTTCCATGACCTGATACGGGGCGACGTCACCTTCGAAAATGCCCTGCTGGACGATTTCGTCATGCTCAAAAGCGACGGCTATCCGACTTACCATCTGGCCAATGTTATCGACGACCATCTTATGCAGATTAGCCACGTGCTGCGTGCCGAAGAATGGCTCTCAAGCACGCCCAAGCACCTGCTTATGTACGATGCCTTCGGATTCACGCCGCCGCAGTTCGCCCACCTGCCCATCATACTGGGCAACGACCGCAGCAAACTCTCCAAGAGGCACGGCGCTGTCTCCATCCTTGAATACAGGGATAAGGGCTACCTGCCCGAGGCCATGATGAACTTTCTGGCGCTGCTGGGCTGGGCATTCGACGACAAGACCGAGCTTTTCTCTAAAGACGAATTGATTAAGAATTTTTCCATCGAGCATGTCAGCCAGACCGCCGCCATATTCAACGCAGACAAGCTGGACTGGATGGACGGCATATATATCCGTAGCCTCCCGGTTGACGATTTGACAGCAAGGTTATTCCCATTTATAGAAAAGAATTTGCCGCCCGAAATCAAGCGGCCTTTGGATATTGGCTACCTTCATCAAATTGTGCCTCTAATACGGGAGAGAATAGTCACTCTGAAAGATGCAGCTACCTACGCTGAATTCTTTTTCTTGGATAATTTGGAATATGACTCAGCAATGTTGATAGGCAAGAATATGACCGTGGAAGCCATGATAGCGGCTGCGAAAGCAATAGAAGAAAAAATATCTTCGTTAGAAAGTTTTAGCCGTGATTTGCTGGAAGATGCTTCCCGGCATATCGCTGGTGATTTGGGGATAAAAACAGGACAGCTTTTTAATTTTTTGCGGGTAGCTACTACCGGTCGTGATGCCGCGCCGCCCCTATTTGAAACAATGGAAGTATTAGGCAAAGAAAGATGCCTGAAAAGAATCAGAGCCGCACTGGCAAAACTCGCATACAATTAGTTTTGTCAAATAGAAAATGACAGTAGAGGGAACCCGATATGAATGAGATTATCCCAACAGCATCCGGTGATTTTATTCGGGATATTGTCCGCCAGGATGTCTTGAATAACAAAAACGGCGGGCGGGTACAAACCCGGTTTCCACCTGAGCCTAACGGCTATTTGCACCTCGGGCATGTCAGGGCTATCTGGATTAACTTCGGAATCGCTCGGGAGTTCGGTGGCAAGTGCAACTTGCGTTTCGATGATACCAACCCGGTTAAGGAAGAACAGGAATACATAGATGCCATCATCAGGGATGTGCGCTGGTTAGGATATGACTGGGATGACCGTTTGTTTTACGCCTCAGACTACTTCGAGCAAATGTATGGTTACGCTTTGCAGCTTGTAGAGGCTGGTAAAGCCTATGTTGATGATTTGACCGCAGAGCAGATTCGCGAATATCGCGGGACGCTGACCGAACCCGGTAAAGCCAGTCCTTATCGAAACCGGACGATAGCGGAAAACCTGGATTTGTTCAAACGCATGCGAGCCGGTGAATTCCCGGATGGTTCGCGGGTTTTGCGGGCCAAGATTGATATGACGGCCCCTAACATTAACATGCGCGACCCGATTATGTACCGCATCCTGCATACCAGGCATCCGCACACGGGTGATAAATGGTGTATCTACCCCATGTATGACTGGGCACATGGCATTGAGGATTCCGTAGAGGGGATAACCCACTCTCTCTGTACGCTGGAATTTGAAGACCACAGGCCTCTTTATGATTGGTTCCTGGATGCACTCGGTGTCTTTCATCCCCGGCAAATCGAGTTCGCCCGGCTTAATTTTACCTATACTGTCATGAGCAAGCGCTTTTTCAATCGAATGGTGCAGGAAGGCGTTATACGCGGGTTCGATGATCCGCGTTTACCGACTCTGTCGGGAGTACGCCGACGTGGTTACCCGCCAGAGGCTCTCATCAACGCATGCAAGATGCTGGGTGTGGCAAAAACCAACAGCACCGCTGAGCTGGCTTTACTGGAGCATTGCGTCCGTGAGGAACTAAACAAACATTCACCGCGGGTGATGGGCGTATTGCGTCCGCTACGCCTGATAATAGACAACTACCATGAAGATCAAGTGGAAGAACTGGACGCAATCAACAATCCCGAGGACCCTGCCTCGGGAACGCGTAAAGTGCCGTTTTCCCGGGTTCTCTATATTGAGCGGGAAGATTTCCGCGAAGTGCCGCCGCCCAAGTACTACCGCCTGGCGCCAGGCCGTGAGATAAGACTCAGGTATGCCTATTTGATTACCTGTGTAGGCATAAAAAAAGATCCCGAAACCGATGAAGTAATTGAGGTGCATTGCACCTACGACCCGGCTACCCGCGGCGGCGATGCCCCTGACGGCCGTAAAGTGAAGTCAACCATACACTGGGTTTCAGCCGCGCATTCGCTTGAGGCTGAAGTACGCTTTTATGAAAAACTGTTTACCAAAGAAGACCCCGCTGAGGTGGAAGAAGGGGCAGATTTCATGTCTAATGTCAACCACAACTCACTTGAGGTGCTTTCCTCATGCCGGGTGGAACCTTTTCTCGCTGGCGCCGTTCCGGGCAGCCGTTATCAATTCGAAAGGATAGGCTATTTCTGCGTTGACCCCGATACCACCCGGGGCAACCTTGTATTCAACCTGACAGTGTCTTTGCGGGATGAGTGGGCAAATATCCAAAAACAACAGAAATAAGGACACTTATCACTGGCTTTTTACTAATATAATGGTTTGATGACAAATGAGAATTCAACCTGACCATCCTGTAAAGAAATACCCGGCTATCGGGGCCTGCGGGCTGGACTGCGGCCTGTGCCCGGCCTTTCACAGGGACGGAAAGTCGCGCTGCCCCGGCTGCTGCGGCGAGGGTTTCTGGGATACTCACCCAGGCTGTGGCTTCATAACCTGCTGCGTAAAGCAGAAAGGGCTGGATACCTGTGGCGAGTGCAACGAATTCGAGTTTTGCCCCCGCGTCATCAAGCAATTACAGCAGGCCAAGCACGCCGATTCTCTGCTTTCCTACCAGACGGTAGGAGCCAATTTCAAATACGTGCGTAAAAACGGCATAGAGAAATGGAACGCACGGCAGCAGGAGAAAATTGATTTCCTCAAAACCCTGCTTGAAGATTACAACGACGGCCGCAGCAAGGGTTTTTACTGCCTGAGCGTACAGCTATTGCCGATAGATAAACTCAAGCCCGCGCTTTCTCAGGCGCAAGAGAAGATGACAGCAGTCATGCCGCTAAAAAATAAAACCATTTTGGTGCGGGAGGCGTTCAACGGGGCGGCGGAGAGGTGCGGGGTGGAGTTGAAGCTAAGGACCAAACCTAAATAACTTGGCGGAGGTGGTTTAATGAACAACCAGCCTAAATATTTCATTACGGTCTTCGGAGGTACTTATCAGAGTGCACATCCAATACAAGGGGGATGCTACCCTCATCAACCTGGATGGCTCACAAAAATTGGTGTAGTAAAAGGAGACATCTTACTTCTTTACTGTACTGGGAGTTATTACGGTTATGACAAAGAAGCTCCGGCAATCGGAGTTGTAACAGATTGTGATATAGATAAAGATATTGTCTATTACAGGTATTTGCCCTTAAACAAAAGCATAACACGGCAAGACATGCAAGGCTGTCTAAACCAAGCAGAATACAATGGATTCATTTGCCCTGGTAATACCCCAAATTGGATGCGAGAAATAACGAGTGCGTCCTTTAAAAAAATGCTCCATGGACGAGAAATAAACTGGCCTTAGGGCACACTCTTCGATGTTCCCATCCTATTTATCTATCGACTCCGCCGACCTCCAAGCCCGCGCCTCCCGCCTCAACGCCCGGCTGACCTCGTGCGACA
>CAYRSY010000032.1:13660-15387 GCA_964427105.1 uncultured Dehalococcoidales bacterium | reverse complement strand
GGATGGAACTGGCAGCCCACCATCCACGGATGCCCGGCGATTTCGCATATCTCGACCAGCCTGCCGTCAGGCGAAAGTCCGCTATAGACCAGCCCTGCGTCAGCCAGTTGCTGGCGATAATCGTTATTGAACTCGAAGCGGTGGCGATGACGTTCCAGTATGACGCAGGCGTTTTCGCCGTAAGCCTTTGCCGCCAGCGTGCCTGGCTGGATATGGCAGGTATAATTGCCCAGCCTCATGGTGCCGCCCTTGCCGGCTACCGTGCGCTGTTCAGGAAGCAAATCGATAACAGGATAAGAGGTATCGGGGTCGAACTCGGTGGAATTGGGCTTGTCCGAATTGAAGGCGAACCGCGCGAACTCTATGACGAGTATCTGCATGCCCAGGCACAGCCCTAGATATGGAATGCTGTTCTCGCGGGCATAGCGCGCTGTTTTTATCATTCCCTCTATGCCGCGGATGCCGAATCCGCCGGGGACGACTATGCCCTGAACACTGCGCAACCGGGTTTCTATATCATGGTTCTTTTCCAGCTCTTCGGAATGCACCCATGTAAGCTCTATCTGGCGGCCGTGACGCAATCCGGCGTGATGCAGCGATTCGCGGACGGAGAAATAGGCATCTTCCAGTTCCACATACTTGCCCACCACAGCGATATTGACCGGCTGGCATGCCTCGCTGCGGCAGTTCACCATGCGCTGCCAGTAGCCGAGCTCCGGAACGGCTGACTTCAGAGAGAGGCGTTCCACCACCAGATTGCCCAGCCCCTCGTTTTCCAGCACCAGAGGCACTTCATATATGCTGGAAACCGTCAGCAGCGGAATAACCGCCTTGCGCTCTACATCGCAGAAAAGGGAAATCTTGTCGCGAATGCCGTCGGATATGGGGTAATCGGCGCGGCAAACTATAACGTCAGGCTGGATACCCATGCGCCTCAGTTCGTTGACGCTGTGCTGGGTAGGCTTGGTTTTAAGCTCCTTGGTGGAGCCGATATACGGCAAAAGCGTTACATGTATATATAGCACATTGTCGCGCCCTACATCGTTGCGCATCTGGCGTATGGCTTCCAGGAAAGGCTGGCCTTCGATGTCGCCCACCGTGCCGCCGACTTCCACCAGGATGACATCCGCCCCGGAATTTTTTGCCAGTTGCTTGAAACGGTCTTTTATCTCGGTAGTAAGATGCGGAATCACCTGTATGGTCCCGCCCAGATAATCGCCGCGCCGTTCCTTTGCGATAACGGAACTGTATATCTGGCCGGAAGTAATATTGGAATCGGCTGTAAGTTCAGTGTCTATGAAACGCTCGTAATTGCCGAGATCGAGGTCGGTTTCCGCTCCGTCTTTGGTGACGAACACTTCTCCATGCTGATAGGGAGACATGGTTCCGGGATCTACATTCAAGTAAGGATCCAGCTTTTGCACCGAAACAGTCATGCCGCGGCTTTTGAGCAGGGTTCCTATAGAAGCTACCGTGATGCCTTTACCTACCGAACTGACTACGCCGCCGGTTACAAAAATATATTTAGTCATAAGCACAATCGTTCTGCTAACATAGCGAAGACCTCTTAAGGCTCATCTGGAATCAGCAATAAATAAAGCAAGGAATGCAAAATCTTAGTAGCGGAGAGGTTCTTGTTTCTTCTTATTATACGTGCGTTGTTCCTGCTTTGTCAATAGGCACAAAGATTTTTTAAAACAAATACGCTCCGGCGATGATTTAATAAT
>CAYRSY010000032.1:0-13560 GCA_964427105.1 uncultured Dehalococcoidales bacterium | reverse complement strand
GAGGTAAAAATACCGGCAGGCGTTAAAACCGGTTCGCGCGTGCGCATTGCCGGAAAAGGCGGACAGGGACGGGGCGGCGCATCGGGCGACCTTTATCTCATGATAACTGTCCGCCCCCATACCTTGTTTGAGCGCCAGGACAGCGACCTGCTCACAAATGTGCCGCTGCCTCTTACCGATGCCATGCTGGGCGGCAAGGTAGAGGTGCCCACACTCAAAGGCAAACTGGAATTAAAAGTGCCGCCGGAGACTCAGAACGGCCGCGTATTCCGGCTGTCAGGGCAGGGCATGCCGCGCCTCGGCAAGGAAGGGCGCGGCGACCTTCTGGCAAAAGTTAATGTTGTGCTTCCTCTCAAACTGAGTGCAGAGGAAAAAGAGATATTCTCGCAGCTAAAATCATTGCGAGGAGAATAGTGGACGTACAGAGGTGGTGTTGTATGAAGCGGAGAGAAGATGAATCGAACCAGCCGCGTTATGTGATCAGCGTAGCCGCTGAAATGCTGGGAACACAGACTTATACACTGCGTTATTACGAAAGAGTAGGCATAATAAAACCGGCCAGATCGCAGGGAAACCTGCGCATGTATTCCGAAGAAGATCTGGCGCTGTTGCGCAAGGTCATGACGCTGATGTACGACCTGGGGGTAAATCTGGCCGGCGTAGAGGTAATTTTAAGAATGAGCGAGCAGATTGTGAATCTTCAGAAAACAACGGAAGCGCTGCAAAACGAATTAAACAGCTACAGGCAGGAAGAATGATGAGACAGGAAAAATTTACAGAACAGGCACAGGAAGCGATCGCATTATCACAGCAGCTGGCAATGCAGTCCCAGCAAACCCAGTGGGATGTAGAGCATCTTTTGATGGCGCTGCTCACACAGGAAAAGGGACTGGTGCGGGATATAATCAATGAACTGGGCGCAGACATAGAAGGCATACGCGGCGAAACGGAGAAAGCTCTCGAACGCACTCCGCGCGCGGCTTATCAGATAAACCAGCTTTTCCCCACCCCGCGCATAAACCAGGTGTTCATGGCCGCGGCGCAGGAAGCCTCCCGCCTCAAGGATGAATTCATCGGGACGGAACATATATTCACCGCCATAGCCACCGAGCCGCACGGCCAGAGCGCTGAAATACTCAAGAAATACGGCATTGACCAGGAAAAGATATACGCGGCGCTGCAAAAAATCCGCGGCGGGCACCGCGTCACCGACGCCGGAGCCGAGAGCCGCTACCGTTCGCTGGCTAAATACAGCCGTGACCTGACCGAACTGGCCAAACAGGGAAAACTAGACCCCGTCATCGGCCGCGACGAGGAGATCAGGCGCGTGATGCAGATACTTTCGCGCCGCACCAAGAACAACCCCGTCATCGTAGGCGAAGCAGGTGTGGGCAAGACGGCCATCGCCGAAGGCGTGGCGCAGCGTATCGCCGACAGCGACGTGCCTGAATCCCTGCTGGGCAAAAAAGTGCTGGCGCTGGACATGGGTTCGCTGGTGGCCGGCAGCAAGTTCCGCGGCGAGTTCGAGGAACGGCTGAAGGCTGTCATGGATGAAGTGCGCCAGGCGCAGGGCGAGATTATCCTGTTCATAGACGAAATACATACGGTAGTGGGAGCAGGAGCCGCCGAAGGCTCCATTGATGCCTCCAACATGCTCAAACCGGCGCTGGCCCGCGGAGAGCTGCGCGCCATCGGCGCCACGACCATGGACGAATACCGCAAGTTCATAGAGAAGGATAAGGCGCTGGAACGGCGCTTGCAGCCCATATTCATCACGGAGCCGTCTATCGAATCCAGCATAGAGATACTGCGCGGATTGCGTCCGCGCTACGAAGATCATCACAAAATAAAGATAAACGACGAGGCCATCGAGGCTGCAGTGCGTTTAAGCCAGCGCTATATAGCCGACCGCCACCTGCCCGACAAGGCTATAGACCTGATTGACGAGGCTGCCAGCAAGATACGGCTCGAAACGGAAAGCGCTCCGCCTGAGGTAAAATCGCTGGGAGACAGGTTGAAAGTCCTGGCTCTGGAAGAAGAAGCCGCCTCGCAGAAAGAGGAATACGACCGCGCCGCAGAACTGAAAAGCGAAAGGCTCAAGGGAGAGGCGGAATACAACGATAAACGCAGCGAGTGGCTGGAACGCGAAAAAATCAAGCCGGAAGTGACGGAAAACGACATAGCGCAACTGGTGGCCAAATGGACAGGCATACCGGTGACTCACATGCTGGAAGGCGAAGCGCAGAAACTGCTGCACATGGAAGAAAGCATCCACGAACGGCTGATAGATCAGGAGGAAGCGGTAAAGGCAGTATCCGAAGCCATCAGGCGCGGGCGCGCGGGACTAAAAGACCCCAAACGTCCTATCGGCAGTTTCATGTTCCTCGGGCCTACCGGCGTGGGCAAAACCGAACTGGCTCGCTCGCTGGCCTGGTTCCTCTTCGGCGACGAGAACGCCATGATACGCATGGATATGTCCGAATACCAGGAAAAGCACACTGTTTCGCGCCTCATCGGCTCGCCGCCCGGATATGTGGGGTTCGACGAGGGCGGGCAGCTAACCGAGGCCGTGCGCCGCCGGCCTTACAGCGTCATCCTGCTGGATGAGATAGAGAAAGCGCATCCCGAGGTATATAACAGCCTTTTACAGGTGCTCGATGACGGGCGCATGACCGACGGGCACGGACACACCGTGGATTTCAAGAACACCATTATTATCATGACATCTAACGCCGGCGTGGATCTCATAAAACGCGAGTCGGCTCTGGGGTTTGCCACGCAGAAAGACGAAAGCCAGATAAGAAAAAGCAGCTACGAACGAATGAGAGACAAGGTAATGACCGAAGTGCGCAAGGTCTTCCGCCCCGAATTCATCAACCGCATAGACGACATCATCGTCTTCAGCGAACTGAACGAGGAACAGCTGGCGCAGATAGTAGGCCTGCTCATTAAGGATCTGCAGAAAAGGCTGGCTGACCGCCTGATCGCCATAAACATCAGCGACGCAGCCAAGGCATGGCTGATAAAAGTCGGCTATGACCCGGCTTACGGCGCGAGGCCTCTTCGCAGAGCTATAGAGCGGTATGTAGAAAGCCCGCTGGCCAACCGGCTGCTTAAAGGCGAATTCAAAGACGGCGATACCATCATGGTTGATGCAGGCACTGACGGCCTTACCTTCAATCTTCCTGTAAATACCACAGCCAAAAAGAGCCGCCGTTCTTCCGAAGCCAAAGTGAACGCAACCCAGGAGTAGAGGATTACGGCAACTCGAATAAATCTGTCGGACAGGATAAAAAGCGCGCTTCGGAAGTGGGAGTACTGGGTGGGCATTATCGCCGTGCTCATCACTTTCGGGCTGGCGCTGCTGGTGGTGTTAAACTGGCGCTCCGTTGAGCAGATAGCCGGTTACGGCTTCTTCGGCGGCTTCGCAGTGAGCGCGCTGGGCGGCGGCACGGTCATCATCCCTATTCCCATGGCGGCTGTGCAGTTCACGCTGGGAGGTATTCTTCCGCCCTGGTTCGGGCCTGCTTTCCTGGGACCTCTGTTCGTGGGGCTGGTCTGCTCCTTCGGCGAATCCATCGGGGCCACCAGCATATACGCCGCCGGATACAGCGGCGCCATGCCGATTATAAACTCCACTCCCGGCAGGCGCATGGAGCGCATAAAGAATATTTATGTCAAATTAATGAAGCTGATGGAACACCGGGGGGCTTTGATTTTGTTTATTCTCTCAGCCGTGATGAATCCCTTCTTTTTTCCTGTATCGCTGGCCTGCGGAGGAGTGCGCTTCGGTTTAAAAAAATACTTTCTGATAGTGTTCGCCGGCAAATTCATAAAGGTATCCGGCATAGCTTACGCCGGATATTTCGGCCTTAAAGGACTTTTCAATGCCCTGGGAATACAGGTATAGGGTAAGCACAAAACACAAAATCCTAAATGCTAAATAAGCACCAATATCAAAATTCAAAAGCTGAGGTTTGAGGTCGGTGAGGTTGGATGTCAATAACGTACACCAAACCTTTCACGCTGTCAGAAGACGTGTCGTTGTCATGGAGAAGAATTCAGTTTATAATATCTTGTAACCCAAAAATCTTGAAGAGGTGATGATTTGCGCGAAGCCTGCGGTGTTTTCGGTATCTATGCTCCCGATGAAGATATAGCCCGTCTTACCTATTTTGCGCTCTTTGCCCTGCAGCACCGCGGACAGGAAAGCGCTGGCATAGCCGTATCCAATGGAACGCGCATACAGGCTTTCGCCCGCATGGGCGTCGTTTCACAGGTATTCAATGAAGAAACGCTTAACCAGCTTACCGGATATATTGCCATAGGCCACAATCGCTATTCCACCACCGGTTCCAGCCGCATCTGTAACGCCCAGCCACTTCTGGTAGGCAGCGGCGATAACACCATTGCCATAGCGCATAACGGCAACATCACCAATGCCGAACCTCTCTTTAAGGAACTGACCGAAAAAGGCTACCTTTTTAACACCACCTCCGATTCCGAGACAATATCCAATCTCATTCTGTCATCAACCGAAAAAGAATGGCACGCGCGGATAAGGCAGGCCATGCACCGTCTCCAGGGAGCCTATTCACTGACAATCATGACCAAAGACGCGCTCTTCGGCGTGCGCGATCCGCTTGGCGTGCGCCCGCTGTGCCTGGGGAAATTGTGTGAAGGCCACTGGGTATTGGCTTCTGAAAGCTGCGCTCTGGACCATATCGGAGCCAGTTTTGTCCGCGAGATAGAGCCAGGGGAAATAGTAGCCATAGATAAAAACGGCGTAACGAGTTACAAGGAAGACTCCGAAAAGCGCGCCATGTGCATCTTCGAATACATCTATTTCGCCCGCCCCGACAGCGTCATCAACGACCGTCTGCTTTATGAAGCGCGCCGCGCCATGGGGGCAGGGCTGGCAGAAGAATATCCCGTGGAGGCAGACCTTGTTATAGGCGTGCCCGACTCGGCTACGCCCGCAGGCGTCGGATATTCGGCTCAATCAGGCATACCGCTGGGTATGGGACTGGTTAAGAACCGCTATATGGGACGCACCTTTATAGAGCCTGACCAGCGTATCCGCGACCTTGGCGTTAAGCTGAAGTTCAATCCCATGCGCCCGCTTCTGGAAGGCAAGCGCATAGTGCTTGTAGATGACAGCATAGTGCGCGGCACCACCACCCCCCAGGTCATCAAACTGCTGCGCAAGAGCGGCGCTAAAGAAGTGCATATGCGCGTTTGCGCCCCGCCCATCCGTTTCCCCTGTTTCATGGGCGTGGATATGGCCACACAGCGTGAACTTATTGCGGCGCGCAAAAGCATCCCCGAGATCAGGGATTATATAGGAGCCGACTCGCTGGGATTTTTGAGTGTTGAAGGTTTAATCAAAGCCGTAGGCCTACCGAAAAACAATTTCTGTCTGGCTTGTTTTACAGGCGATTATCCCCTGCCTGTTCAACTCGAAATGAACAAACTGGCGTTGGAAAACCTGCGGACAAAGCAGGTTGAGCCCAGCCAGCCTTGTCAGGCAAGTGTAATGCCCCCGGAATAAGCGTTCTGCGGCATTACAACACCATCCGACAGCTTAAGCACAAAGCACTAAATCCCAAACCCTAAACAAACACCAATATAAAAATTACAAAGCTCAAAACGTTTTGGATTTTGAATTTTATATTTATGCCGATTCATTTCATTACATGCGGCATCCCGTATGAGAGAATCGAATCGGGATTCAGGATTTAGATATTAGGATTTAGGATTTACCCCGGTGAGGCTTGAATCTCATCAGGCAGCCTGGAACAATGCCTTCCGTTGAAACATTTATCCACAAGGTGTTATTATTTGTTTTGACCATCATTCGTTAGGAGGTGTCTGCAATGAGTGGTTATTTCCGCATTTTAGCCGCAATTCCGGGTTTCTTTCTCAGTTCGTGGTTTTTAATGCTGTTATGGGGAGTCATAGCAGACAGATTGGGAATTTCTGTCACCCTGAGTTATGTCAACTCTATGCTTGTCACCATCACGCTGTGGCTGGCAGTAGCTCCTCTTGCAGCCACAGGCAAAAGCAAGTGCGGTTAATCCAAATACTTATTAGGGAGGATTTCCGATAAACGACAAATATGCCGCGGCTGGCGTACATATAGATGCCGCAGACTCTGTTAAAAAAGAAATCGGCGCGCTGGCGCGCGCCAGCTTCACTTCCGGCGTGCTGGCCGGCCCCGGTCTTTTCGGGGGAATGTTCGAATTCAAGGGTTTCAATAACCCCGTGCTGGTTTCCAGCATGGACGGCGTGGGCACCAAGCTGAAACTGGCAGTCGCCCTTGACAGATATGACAGTGTAGGTATAGACATTGTCAACCATTCTGTCAATGATATCCTGACCTGCGGCGCCGAGCCTCTTTTCTTCCTGGATTATATCGCCATGGGCGAACTACTGCCGGAAAAGGTAAGAGATATTGTCAAAGGCATGTCAACAGCCTGTCAAGAGTGCGGCTGCGCCCTTATCGGCGGCGAAACAGCCGAAATGCCGGGGCTTTATGCCGGAAAAGATTTCGATCTGGTGGGAACCATCATCGGAGTGGTAGAGAAAGCCCGCATTATAGACGGACAAAACATTATTCCCGGAGATGTCATTCTCGGCCTGCCCTCCAGCGGCCTGCACACCAACGGATATTCACTGGCGCGCAAAGTGCTGGGGGAAACCAGGCAAGCTCTCGACATTTATGAGCCGATGCTCGGACAAACAGTCGGACAGGCATTGCTTACGCCCCACCGCTGTTACCTTAAAGAACTCAAGCCGCTGCTGCCGCTTGTCAAAGGTCTGGCGCATATCACCGGCGGAGGGTTCCCCGGAAACGTGCCGCGCGTCATGCCGCAAAATGTCACAGCCAGATTCGATACAAAAACATGGGCAGTTCCTCCCATCTTCCAGCTTATCCAGCAGAAGGGAGGCATCGAAAAGGGCGAAATGTACCATGTTTTCAACATGGGCATCGGCATGGTGATCATGGCCTCCGCCGAAAACGCGAAAGAGATTACCAGACAGCTGCCGGAAGCCGTGCAGATAGGTGAAATAACCGGACTGGCCGGGGATTCCCGTGTCATTCTGGATTAAATAATTTAAGGAGAAACAGCATGCGTGCCATTATCAGTGTTTCCAACAAAAACGGCGTTACCGATTTTGCCAGGGGGCTGGCGGGGCTGGGTTTCGAGGTTTTCAGCACCGGCGGCACCAAGAAATCCCTGGCGGAAGCGGGAGTCCCCGTACACGGGATTTCCGACATCACCGGATTCCCTGAAATTCTGGACGGACGTGTCAAGACCCTGCACCCCATGGTGCACGGCGGATTGCTGGCGCGGCGCGACCTTAAATCACACATGGATGAGCTGGAGAAAAACAGGATAACACCCATAGACCTGGTAGCGGTCAACCTCTATCCATTTGTCCAGACTGTGTCAAAGGATAATGTCACGCTGCAGGAAGCGCTCGAGAATATAGACATCGGCGGCCCCACCATGATACGCGCCTCTGCCAAGAACTTCCCCGGCGTTATCGTAGTAGTGGATCCGGCGGATTACGACATGGTGCTGGAGAAACTGAAAAGCGGCACGCTTGACATGGACGAACGCAAACGACTGGCGCAGAAGGCCTTCCAGCATGTGGCAATCTATGATACCGCTATCTCTCAGTACCTGCGGCAGGATACGCCCGGGTTCCCTGATGAAATGACCATAGCCGTCAAGAAACGCTATGATCTGCGCTACGGCGAGAATCCGCACCAGAAAGCCGCCTTCTATGCCGAGCAGTCGGTTACGAAGCAGGATACCGGCATAACCTGGGCCAAACAGCTCTGGGGCAAGGAGCTTTCCTTCAACAATATTCTGGATGCCGAAGCGGCATGGTCAGCGGCCTCCGATTTTACCGATTCCACCGTTGCCATCGTAAAACACACCAATACCTGCGGCCTTGCCAGCCACCCCGACCTTGACGAAGCCTACCGCCGCGCTTTCAGCGGCGACCCCGTTTCAGCCTACGGCGGCATAATGGCCTGCAACCGCGCCGTCAACCTTAAAATGGCACAGGAGATGTCTTCCAATTTCTTTGAAATCGCTATCGCACCGGCTTTCGATGACGATGCGCTGGAATTGCTCAAAAAGAAGAAAAACCTGCGCATCCTGCTTGTTGATAAACCGGCGGATTGCGCCGCCGGAGGACGCGATTACCTGGACTTCCGCCGCGTAAGGGGCGGACTGCTGGTGCAGGACGCCGACACAATTAACGAAGACAATCTGCAGCTCAAGACCGTTACCAAACGCGCCCCGACTGCTGAGGAACTGGAAGACCTTAAATTCGCATGGCGCGCGGTGAAGCACATCAAGAGCAACGCCATCTGCCTTGTCAAGGACAAGACACTGCTGGGTATGGGCTGCGGCCAGCCCAACCGCGTGATAAGCGTATTCCTTTCCAAATCCAAGGCGGGCGACAAGGCCAAAGGCAGCGTAATGGCCTCGGACGCCATGTTCCCATTCTCGGACAGCGTGGAACAGGCGGCAGAGGGCGGCATCACCGCCATCATTCATCCGGGAGGCTCCATACGCGACGAGGACTCTATAAAGGCGGCTGACGAGCATAATATAGCGATGGTATTTACCGGCATAAGACACTTCCTGCACTAGATAATTTTCAGTGATTGGATAGAAAGTCCCCCTCAGGCTATAATGAGGGGGACTTCTTTTTTATCATGGACACGACCGCAGACAGTATCACCAGCATTGACAAGAGGCTTGACACCCTGTCATCAGCCGACAGGACATTGTTCGAGCGCCTCTATTCCCTAAACATGCAGCGCGGAGCCTTAGTCATCCCCGTAACAATGCAGGAATGGGTAATAAAGCAATTCGGATCGCTGGAAACCGTATCCAGCCAGCGGGTGGTGCGCCTTGCCAACAATATCACCGGCGAGGAAACCATCTACAACAGTTTAAGAGCCCTGCGGCCGTCGGATACCCGCGCCAGAGAAAGCGTAACCGTTGACACTCTGGACATGGGAACAGACAGTTTTGCCAACCCTTTTGAAAACACCACTGAAGATTCTTTCGGGAGGGTGGAGGGAAAACACTGCATAACCGCCAGCAACATCGCCAAGTGCGATGAACTTCACGGGGTAGTCATATTCAAAAATTCCCACCCCCTAAAATGGAACAGGGAAGAAGTTATCGACTACATCGACACCGGCTGGCGCTGGGCGCAAAAGGCGCATTCCGGTTACCCGCAGAACAGATATTTTTTCTTTTGCTGGAATTGCCTGTGGCGTTCAGGGGCTTCCATAAATCACGGCCATGCCCAGATGATTCTCAGCCGCGGGAGGGCATTTTCGCGCATAGAATCATTGCGCAAGGCGGCGCAGTCATACAAACACAAATACAGGACTGATTATTTCGACGATTTATTCCGAGTTCACAAATCCCTCGGCCTGGGTTTTGAAAAAAACGGGGGGCGTATGCTGGCCTGTCTGACCCCTGTCAAGAACAGCGAGATGGTTATCATGTCGGACAGGTTGGACAAGGCATTCGCGTCAAGCGTTTATGATGCCCTGTCAATCTACAGGGACGCGCTCGGCGTGACGTCATTCAACCTTGCCATAAGCGCCCCGCCCCTGGACAAAACGAGGGAAAGCTGGCAAGGCTTCCCTGTCATGGCCCGCATGGTTGACAGGGGAAATCTTAACAACCGCTCTTCCGACATCGGCTCGCTCGAGCTTTTCGCGGCCAATGCGGTAGCCAGCGATCCGTTCAAACTGGCGCAAAAATTCGATATACTGTTATGAAAGGCAAAATATGAATAACGTTGTGATTGTAGAAGACATGCTGCGCGGTTTTATGGAGGAAGGACACCCACTGTACTGCGGCGCGGATTCACGCAAAATCATCCCCGCTGTCCAGAGGTTGCTCGAAGAGGAAAGCCGAAAAGGATCAACCATCTTTTTCGTCGCCGACAGCCATGCGCCGGATGATCTGGAATTCAAAATGTTCCCGGAACATTGCGTTACCGGCACTGCCGAGTGCGAGGTAATACCGGAACTGAAAAAGTACGCCGGCAGAGTGATACCCAAACAGCGCTACAGCAGTTTTTTCAACACGGGTCTGGACAGTGAACTGGAAAAACTCAAACCGGAGAAGATTATCGTTTGCGGGGTTTGCACCGACATCTGCGTTCTCTACACGGTGGCCGATGCCCGCGCCCGCGATTACCCTGTAGAAGTGCACGCCGATTGCGTAGCCTCGTTTGACCCGGAAGCGCATAAATGGGCGTTGAAACACATGCAGAAAGTGCTTGGAGCCCGCGTCATAAAAAATGGGGAGGGAAAATAATGCTGAAATTCGAGCCGTCAAAAGAAGTGCTGTCCGGCGAGACCGCCGATGTATATTTCCAGCGAACCATTGACATCCTTGGACAGGAGAATATCAATCCGCAGGCCGTCATGGAAGTATTCCCTTCCCGCGACGGCGTCCTGTGCGGCATCGAAGAAGTCAAAGCCCTGCTGCAGAAAGTTCTGCCAGCGGAAAGCAGCAACGTCTGGGCAATCGAAGAAGGCACAGCCATGAGCCGCAAAGAAGTAGTGTTGCGCATAGCCGCCCCCTACCGCAGTTACGGCCTTTATGAAACCGCCATCTGCGGCATGCTGTCGCAAACAAGCGGATGGGCAACCGCTGCGCGTGAATGCGTCCAGGCTGCCGGAGGCATTCCCGTTGTCAGTTTCGGTGCGCGCCATGTCCACCCCTCAGTAGCTCCTGTCATGGACTACGCCGCTGTCACAGGCGGTTGTCAGGGGTGTTCCACCATAAAGGGAGCCGAGATGGCGGGAGTCCAGCCCTCCGGCACTATGCCCCACGCCCTCATCCTGATAATGGGCGACACGGTAGCCGCCAGCGTAGCCTTTGACAAACACATGGATGCAAGTATAGGCCGCGTGGCGCTTGTCGATACCTTTAAGGACGAGGTCGAAGAGAGTTTGAGAGTGGCGCAGGCCTTGGGCAAAAAGCTGAGCGCGGTAAGGCTGGACACCCCACGCGAGCGCGGCGGCGTGACAGTCGAACTGGTTAAAGAGCTTAGAGCCAAGCTCGACATGGCGGGATATAACCATGTCGGTATTTTCGCCAGCGGCGGTTTCGACGCGGAAAAAATACAGCTTTTCGTAGAGCAGAAAGCCCCTGTTACAGGGTTCGGCATCGGCAGCTATATAACCGCCGCCGCCCCCATAGACTTCACCGCCGACCTGCACGAGGTGGACGGTAAACCTGTTGTCAAGAGGGGACGCATGCCGGGCATCACACCAAACCCCAGACTCAAGCGTGTAATCTAAGGGCTGGATAGGTTTATCGCCTGTCAATGGCCATGTCATTTAAGAGGGCGCATTGTGGACAGTGAGTACCACATATATAAACTGGGGTCAACGGCATTCGAATATGTCAAGAAGCATCTTTCTTATGGACATACTCTTGCTCAATATTTATTGACAACAACCGATATTGCAACAGGCGAAGTGGTTGTTGCCCTTCCCAAAGACTCTCATTTCGATAGGCTTTATTCATTTGATCAATCCATTCTTGAACCACCTACCGAAAAAATATATCAGCGGATTGACAACAACGGAAATTATAATCCCGTAACCCGTAAACCAATTTATTATTCTTATCTAGTTGATAGCATCAGGTCTTATCTCAATGCTAATCCCTGGAATATCTGCATCATTCAGGATTATAACGCCAAACCTCATGATGCGTGGTTGTCCCATTACAACGGAAATATGTTTACTTTTGGTGCAGAAATATATCACCCGTTGACAGGTGCTGACCTGCCAAATTCTGTTATTGAGCAAGCCGTTGAACGAGGACATTCATGGACATCAATCGGGTTTTTCACGAGTTGGTCTCAATGTAAAGCACTGAGGGAAAAAGAAAGAAAAGAAATCACTCAACAGGAGCTTTTTTGTCTGGCTGAAAGAATACAGAAAATCTACATCGGGGCTTATGATTTTGAAGCCTTTTTGATCTGGAATAAAAAGCATTGACAACCTCCATAATGGGCTGGACAGGTTCTGTCACAATTGGATTGACAAGTCCTGAAAAGCAAATCCAGGAATTCAAAAAGTTTTAAACATTGTAATTTTGATATTGGTGCTTGGTGCTTGCAAGATGTTTGATGCCTGTCCAGAGATAACATCCCAAACCAGGCGGCACCTCTTGACAGGTCTTGTCAACTTGCCTGCCAAGTAATACAATGCCTTATACCGTTTTTGAGGTGAGCCGATGCAGGAAAAGAGTTTTGACGAAGTTGTAAATGAATATCAGCGCCGCAAGATGGAAGGCATGGGAAAATTCCGCACAGGCCACTGGGAAAAATGCTCCATGTGCGGCGGCGCTATGGTCATGACCTGCGAAAGCTGCAAGGGAAGCGGACGTATAGCCGGGGAAGCGAAAGACGTTAGCTCCGGAACCCCTCTATGGAGCTCAACCGTGATCTGCCCCGTATGCAGAGGCGAAGGCAAATTGAAATGCCGCAATCCCCAATGCCGCAACGGCTCTGTCTGGGTGAACGAATAAACTAAACTCTGTTGAACTCCAGCCTTAGTATTCGTCTGGTTTTTGGAGTCACTTTAACCCTGTCGTCAAGGCGATAGCCTGCCAGCCACACAATCCCTTCGGACGACACAACCACCGGGATATTGCGCCGCCACAGTTTAGGGATTCTGGCGTCTATCATAAACTCTCCCAGCTTCTTTTCAGACCCCATGCCAAGGGGTGTAAAACGATCGCCCCGTTTCCATGTCCTGACACTTAAATTCTGTCCAACCCTGTCCATATCCATATGCGCCGTCATGCCGTTGTCATCGCCCTGTTCGAAAGAACTGACAATAGAGGCTTCTATTGCCCACCCGGGGATTTGCGTAACTCCCGGAACTGTCAACGGATATTCGCCGTCAATATCAGGAAAGGGACACGGCAGATCGGATTCTTTGCCAAGCCAATAGCTGTCATACCCCGCCATAAAAACCAGTCCGTACGGCAGGTCGATGCGGTGTCCCGCAGGCTTGTCCAGCAGGGACAGCATGTCATCTATATGCCGCGATTCTATGTCTTTAAGCCCGCCCGGCAATTGCTCCATGCAAGCCCGCAAAAGGTGCCGTTTCAGCGCCGGATGGACATTTATCAATCCCTCCCTGTCAAGGGTTATGACATCCCCTTTTCTTTTTGCCGCGCTGTCAAGGAGTGCCGCCGTCTGTTCATCCAGATACTCCATTTCGTCTGCGGCAGAGGCGGACAGGCGCAGCAACGCTCCGCTGATATTCGGGTTATATTCCCGAAGCAAAGGCAGGAGTTGTAAACGGATTTTATTGCGCAGCGAGGACATCTCGAAATTGGATGTGTCAACCCTCGGTTCGAGTCCCGATGCCTGGCAATATCCGGTTGTTTCCTCCCTTGTTATGTCAAGCATAGGACGGACAATCAGAATGTCCAGCCCGTCGATTGTCCTCGGTGTCAAAGGCTTCAGTCCCACAAG
>CAYRSY010000031.1:2355-15778 GCA_964427105.1 uncultured Dehalococcoidales bacterium | reverse complement strand
ATCGCCCGGCAGCGGCTGGACAAACTGAACGAACTGCGCTCCCGCGGCATAGACCCGTATCCGCCGCGCAGCCGGCGCAGCCATACCAATACCGAGGTTGTCACTCTCCTCGAAAAACAGGAGGCTGAAGGACTTGAACCTGCCGAGGTTTCCGTAACCGGCCGCATCATGGCCAACCGCAGCATGGGCAAGCTGGCCTTCATCAATATTGTGGACGGCACAGGCAAGATACAGCTTTTCATCAACAAACCACAGCTTCCCGAATCCAGCGCGGAATTATTGAAAGATCTCGACATCGGCGATTTCATAGGCGCATCTGGCAAGGTTATCCGCACGCGCACCGGCGAGCCCAGCATTGATGTAAGGGAATTAACGCTGCTCTCCAAAAGCCTTCAGCCACTGCCGGAAAAATGGCACGGGCTCCAGGACACTGAAAAACGCTACCGTCAGCGCTATATCGACCTCATCGCCAACCCCGAGGTTAAGGAAATATTCCGCAAGCGCAGCCGCGTTATAACCGCCATCAGAAAATACCTCGACGGGCAGGGTTTCCTTGAAGTAGAAACACCCATGCTCCAGCCATCGGCGGGCGGGGCGCTGGCGCGGCCGTTCATAACACACCACAACGCGCTGGACTGCAATTTTTACCTGCGCATAGCGCTGGAACTGCACCTAAAACGCCTTATCGTGGGCGGCTTCGACCGCGTATATGAGATCGGGCGCGTATTCCGCAACGAGGGCATAGATACAAAACATAACCCGGAATTCACTCTCATGGAATGCTATCAGGCCTATGCCGATTACAATGATATTATGCGGCTGGTCGAGGAAATGATTTCAGGCGTGGTCAAAGAGGTAGCGGGAGACTATAAAATACCCTTCGGAGATGACATTCTGGACTTTACCCCGCCCTGGCCAAGGCTTGACCTGCGGCAGGAAGTGCTGGACAAATCCGGCATAGATTATGACAACTTCCCCGATACTGCCTCGCTTGCCGCTGAAATGCGCAGCAAAGGCATTGAATTCGACCCGTCGCGTGACCGCGGACGGCTTATCGACGACCTGCTTTCGACCTTCGTAGAGCCCACGCTTAAAAACCCGACTTTCATGGTGAATTACCCCATAGATATGTCTCCGCTGGCAAAGAATATACCCGGAGATGCCCGCACAGTCGAGCGTTTCGAGGCTTATGCAGGCTGCACAGAGATTGCCAACGCCTTCAGCGAGCTAAATGACCCACTGGAGCAGGAACGGCGTTTTTCAGGGCAACTGGAAAGCCGTGCTGACGCCTGCGTGGCGCGCGCCGAGGAAACCGAGGTTATCGACGAGGATTTCGTCACCGCGCTGGAACACGGCATGCCGCCTACAGGGGGCCTGGGAATCGGCATAGACCGCATCGTTATGCTGGTAACAGGCCAGCAATCCATAAGAGAGGTTATACTGTTCCCGGCGCTCAAGGAGAAGGAATAGCATATGACTGCATCGGACACAACGCTGGCGGCAGTTTGCGGGACATATTGCCCCGATTGCCGTTTTTACGCGGTAAAATGCGCCGGATGCGGAGCCGTCAAAGGCAAGCCGTTCTGGGTAAAAGAATATAATCGCGAAGTGTGCCGCATGTACGGCTGCTGCGTGAACGAGCATAAGCTAGAACATTGCGGAATGTGCGGAGAATTGCCGTGTAAAATTTTTACCGAGTCGTCGGATCCGTCCGAAACGCCGGAACAGGCCCGCATCTCACGCGCAAATCGTATCAACGCTCTCAAGCTGCGGAAAGAAATCGGGACGCAGGAGTGGCTCAAACGTCAGACATCAAAGAAAGCAAATAAGGAGTAGCCTATGCTGGATATAAAGTTTATACGCGAAAACGCCGATGTTGTAAGGCAGGCGCTTGTTGCCCGCAATGACAAGGCGCCGCTGGATGATATACTGGCGCTCGATACAGAACGGCGGCAGAAGATAACGGAGCAGGACGAACTGCGCCGCGCCAAGAAAGAGGCCGCCCGCACCAGCCGGGGGGAATCATCCGAGGGAGGACGCGAACTGCGCGACCGCGTCAAAGCCGTCGAGGACAGGCTGCGCGACATTGATTTGCGCTTATCCGAGCTATTACTCCAGGTTCCCAACATCCCGCAGCCGTCCGTACCCATCGGGGAAAGCGAAGACGATAATATCGTAGAGCGCCAAGTGGGACAGGAAAAATGTTTCGACTTCACGCCCCTGCCTCACTGGGAACTGGGTGAAAAACTGGATATTATAGACTTCGACAGGGGAGTAAAGCTGTCCGGCACACGCTTCTATATTTTAAAGGGACTGGGAGCAAGACTGGAAAGAGCCATCATCGCCCTCATGCTGGATTCGCATACCCGCGAGGGTAATTATAAAGAAATCTATCCGCCGTGGATGGTCAGGCGTGAGGTAATGACCGCTTCCGGCAACCTGCCAAAGTTCGCTGAAAACCTCTACCACGACGAGACGGACGACATGTGGTTCGTGCCCACCGCCGAGGTGCCGCTTACCAGCCTCCATGCCGGAGAAATTCTGGATGCGGGCGTACTGCCGCTGCGCTACGCGGCCTACACAGCCTGTTTCCGCCGCGAGAAGATGTCGGCAGGCAAAGACACGCGCGGCATCAAGAGAGGGCACCAGTTTGACAAGGTAGAGCTTTACAAGTTCACCTTACCGTCCGACTCGAACAAAGAACATGAAATGATGCTGGCGGATGTCGAGAAAATTTGCCGGAAACTCGGATTGGCCTACCGCGTTAAAATCCTGTGCACTGCGGATATCAGCTTCGCTTCTACCAAAACCTACGATGTGGAAGTCTGGGCTCCCGGCTGCAAGGAATGGCTGGAAGTCAGCTCCTGCTCCAACTGCGGTGATTTCCAGGCGCGCCGCGCCGGCATACGCTACAGACCAGCGCCGGACACCAAACCGGAATACGTGCATACCCTTAACGGTTCCGGACTGGCATTGCCGCGCATAATGATAGCTGTCATGGAAAACTACCAGCAGGCAGACGGCACAATAAGAGTACCTGAAGTTTTGCAGGATTTTATGCACACGGAAATAATCGCATAGGCGGTGTAGTATGGGAATGAAAAAACATGTAGCGACCTTTATATCCAACTGGATGGGAGTGATTATGGCCGCCGTCATTGTGCTTGTCTCTGCCGGAGTCGGCGGCATGTATCTCTACGGACGCGGCCGAGTGGATGCGCCTATCAGTTCCGTAACAGGTTCTTTCAACCTGCGCTTCCCGGAAGGGTTCACTTCAAGCGGAACAGCCGATGATCCGCCCGGATATGTATATCAACTGGTATTCCAGGTATTCAATCTGTATGCCGATCCCGTCGAAATGGAGGTGAAGGATATCACCGTCTATGCGAATGGATATTCATTCCCCGTTGTGCAGGATGGCTCATGGAAGAAAACCGTAGTGACCGGATATGAAACCATCAAAGGATATATCACAATTAATGAGACTGCATTCGCTTCTCTCGTAGAAATAGGAGCAGTAGACGTGAACATAAAGGGCAATATATCAGGAAGCGGCCAGTACGCCTGGATACACCGTCAAACCGACCATTATTTTGACATCCCCATCACCGGAGTGCTGTTCCAGCTGAATCCTTAACCATTATCCGCCGATGTTTTGCCATCCATTCCGCAATTACGCAAGGATAGGTAAAAAAACAATAGCTGAATACGTATTATCCCGATAACAGGAACGGGGGCGGCTCCTTTCCTTTCGTGCACGGCTACCATAATCTTATCCGGTGCATGATAACTTTTTTCAGGGTATAGCGGCTGCAACGGGTTCAACTATTGACAAAACATTTAAAGATAGTAAGATAATGACCTAAAAGCAAGGAGAATAATATGAGCTTTTCGCAGATGTTCTTGCTCTATTTTATCACGCTGGCCGTATTCGCAGTTCTGGATTTGCTGTGGGTATGGGTTATCTCGAAAAGGCTTTACCGCAGCAATATGGAAAGCACGGTCAAAGCCAGGTTTAACATCCTCCCTGCCGTAGTTTTTTATATTGCTTATATCATAGGCCTGATGATCTTCGTGCTCGTTCCAGCATTCAATAGCACATCACTCGGTCACGCATTGGGAATGGGCATTTTATACGGCATGTTCACCTTCGGCACGTATTCACTGATCAATATGGCAATAATACGGGACTGGTCATTGCTTATCGTACTGGTGGACCTGATAAGAGGCATGTTCATCACCGGTGTAGCCAGTGCCATAGGCTTTTATATCAGCCAGGTTATCAGCTAACGCTTATTGGTATAGAAAACATCATGGGTTAGGTTTAAAGACCAGGAAGACTTATGCACAAAAGAAAGGAAAATCCGAACGTTAGGCAAGCCTGATAGCGTAAGAATCAGAATAACGGTTTTAGCTAACGCAAAACACCCGTAAAATCTGAAAAAGGCGTATTTTCCCCGATAATCACGATTGATATATATTTTTTTTATTTTTAAAATAGTATCCGAATAATTTTTCACAGGGAGTATTGAATATGGAAAACGATACTGCAATGATACGCACATTCACAGGACACACAGACAAGGTAAGAACCGTCGCTTTCAGCGGCGACGGGAAAAAAGCGGCAAGCGGTTCATGGGACAAAACTGTTATTTTATGGGATGTGGAGACAGGAGAAGCCCTCCACAAATTCACAGGGCATACTGATAAGGTACATGCAGTGGACATAAGCCCTGACGGCAAGCAGGTTCTGAGCGGCGCAGGGGATGGCAACATCATACTCTGGGATGCTGAAACCGGAAATATGATACGCAACTTCGATGGCTACCTGGCATGGGTATGGTCTTTAAAGTTCAGCCCTGACGGGAAACTAGCGTTGTGCGGCTCTTACGGCAAGAAACTGACGCTGTGGGATGTCGAAACAGGAAAACAGTTAAGGTCTTTTTCCGGCCACGGCAATGAAATCTGGGGGATAGATTTCTCTAATGACGGCAAACAGGCTATAAGCGCTTCCGATGATAAAAAACTCATACTCTGGGATATTGAAACAGGCAACGCCCTGCGCAACTTCCAGGGGCATACGGAAAATACCCGTTCCGTCAGTTTAAGCGGAGACGGCAAACTGGCGGTCAGCGCCTCATGGGACAAAACCCTGATACTGTGGGATGTGGAAACAGCCAGATCAATACGGACATTAAAAGGCTGCGAAGGCGAGTTTGAAGGAGTCAGCATGAGCAGCGACGGGCGGTTCGCCATCAGCGGCTCAAGAGATAAAAACCTGATGTTCTGGAATCTTGAAACAGGCGAAAACACTCATGTTTTTACAGGCCACACCGATAAAGTTTATGGCGTGAAAATGCACAGCGGCTCCGGGCGCGCCATTAGCGCTTCTGATGACAAAACGCTGATTTTATGGGATGTCAGCAGTTACTTTACGCCCCCTCCGGCACCCGAAACTTCTGCGGAGGCTGAAAAGCCTCAAGACATATCCTCCGAACAACCGCCGCAAACACCTGCTTGATCTCAGGTTTCCAATCGGATATTCGACAGATGGAGTGGGTAAAACCACTCCATCTTTTTTATTTATCAGCTTTGGGAACAAATAATCTGTCAACCTCGCCTGCAACTTCAGCTATACCAATCGCAATCGATTGTATCATTATTCATAACCAGAGTGGCAATTGGTATTTTAAGGGAGAAAACCTGTGTGCATTGTAAATTTGAAAGGAAAATATGATAATGCGCACCCGTCCCTTATTCTGTCAAAATAATATATCGTGTTGAACTTTCGTCTGCCATAGTCAGGTAATAAAAAGTACCAGCTAAAAATACCTGAAATATATCTGTAAATACCGTAGAAAATACTAGCATTAACAGGATCGGTTATGTCATAATAGCGGCTGTTATGCTATTATTCAGAAGATAGCTACTTTCGCTAGAAATCAGGTAAAGATATGGCTACAGCGCAATTCCGCAAAGAAACGAATTTGAACCTTGAAGCGCTTACCTACGGGGAGCTGACCTGGATTGACATCCAGCCTCCCGGAACGAAAGAGCTCGATTATCTGGCAACAAATTTTCATTTCCACCCGCTGGATCTGGATGATGTCATGAGCCGCGTCCAGCGGCCTAAAACAGACGAGTATGATGAATATCTATTTTTTGTTTTCAATTTCCCGCGTTATTTCAAAAAGGAACAGGTATTAGGGCAAAGCCAGGTATCGATGTTTATAGGTGATAATTACCTTATCACCCTTCACAAAGGTGAACTCAAACCGTTGACAAAACTCTTTAAAGATTGTCAGGAAAACGAACAGCATCAGGAAAAGTACCTCAGTTACGGTTCAGGCTACCTGCTGTACTGCATTCTGGACAGGCTGGTTGACTATTGCCTTCCCATCCTCAACAAGTTGGGAGACGGCATAGAGGATGTCGAGGATGAAATTTTTTCCTCCAACCGCAAAGGAGGAACAGTGCGTGAGATTTCGCGTTTGAGACGAGATGTAATCGCTTTCCGCCGCAACATTTCTCCCATGCGCACTGTTATCGGCAATCTGGAACCTCACATACGCCGCTTCTCCAAGCGGGACCTGGAAGTATATTTTGGCGACATGGTAGACCATCTGGATAAAATCTGGGACGGTCTTAATGAATACAAGGAAATCATAGAGGGATTGCATGCCACTCACGACAGTCTGGCATCCAACCAGATTAACGAGGTGCTGCGCACGCTAACCATACTAACCATTGTCGGCACAATGCTTACCATTATCGTAGGCTTCTATGGCATGAACATATGGTTGCCCGGCGGCAACGATACGGCAGGCAATCACACCTCATGGCTGGCACTGGTGCTGGTAATGTTAATTGTTTCGGCCTTGATGTTGTATTATTTCCGCCGCAAGGACTGGTTATAAGACAGACTTCTATCCCGTATTGTAAAGGCCTGTTTTAGCGCCGCAACTCCAGCTTCTTACCTCGTCTAATAACCTTCTACAACTACGCCCTCCACCGCCAGCCACCCGGATACCTGACGACGGCGGAAGTGTACGCCGGAACCGTGGGAAACACTCATAACAACATTGTAAAATCATTGGCAATTAACCACTGCAGGAATAACGGGACACTCTCCTGGTAATGCCTCTTCCCTGTCCTAACGATAGAGCCCATCTCACAACTTGTAATACACACTAAATGCTCCTTGAGCGCAAAAACGAGATCAAAATAATCGCAACAGCTTTCACAGAATACGTTTTAAGAAAAGGAGAGTAAAAAATAAATCAATTATATAAGCAACAACAGCAGACATGACAGCCGGATTCTCTTGAATCCCACACGGAATACTTTCCCCCCCCCCGATTTAGTTCAATGTTAACCCGGTTATTGACTTACACAAACAGATAGATATACATTATTGACTGACATTACCTTTCCTTTTTCCCCAAAGAGGTGCACTATGACTGGCAACATAAATAAATCAGCAGATATAGCTCACCATTTAATTCAAAACAAGAGAAAACCTATTAAAAGCAAAAGAATTGACATTAACTGTAGAACTCTTGAAAACATATATAAGCAACTTTTTGAAAACAGCAGTGACGCTATGCGCATTATCAATAATGACTTTAAAGTGCTGCTTGTCAATCGTGCTTTTGCTGAAATGACAGGAGTAAACCAAAACGATGTTACAGGCAAGAAATGCTGGGAGGTATTTAAAAGTCCTCTGTGTCATACATCGGATTGTCGCCTGCAACGTATTCTCGGGGGAGAGAAAATAATTCGACTTGAGATAGATCGGCGGAAATTTGATGGCGCTACCATTCCCTGCGTAGTAACCGCCTCTTCCCTTGTAGATGAAACCGGTAAATTGATTGGCATTATCGAACAGTTCCAAGATATCACCGAAAAACGCCAATTGGAAAATAAGGTAAAAGAAACCGAAGCACGCTATCGCGCCTTAATCGAACTTGGCGCCGAAGCAGGCGAGGCCGTTGTTATGTTGCAGGACATCAATGGTAAAGAAGGAATACAGACTTTTTTCAATGACCAATGGCCTAAGATAATCGGATATACAAAAAAAGCATTACTCGGCGCTTCTTTTTTTAAATTGGTTCATCCTGACGACCGCCAGGCGTCTCTTGAAAGACATCGGCAAAAGATGGCAGGCATGTCTGTGCCAGGCCTGTTTGAAATGAGAGTCATTAAAAAAGATAGAAAAGAAATTACTATTGAACTCACGGGGGCATTTTCCAACTATGAAGGCAAGCGGGCCAACATTCTGTATATAAGAGATACCACTCAGCGTAAAAATATGCAGGAGCGGCTACAGAAATCGGAAAATTTGTATCGCACTCTGTTTAACACAACAGGTACAGCATCATCGGTTTTGAATAATGATGGGACTTTGCTATTGGTGAATGATGAGTGGAGCAGACTCTTCGGATATTCGAGAGAAGAAGCAGAGGGCAAAATGAATGGAGCAGAGTTGGTTCCGAAGAACAAGCGCGAATTCATGCAGAGCAACTTCATTTGCACAAAAACCAATTACACATCAGAAGGGATAACAAAAAAGAAAGAAATTAAAGATCTGTTTGTAACCGCCAATTTGATACCCGGAACTGACATGCGTATAGTTTCGTGCCTAGATATCACTCCGCTAAAAGAAATTGAGAGACAGCTTATCAAATCAGAGTCGCGTTTGCGGCTGCTCTCCAGACGCACAATAAAAACTGCGGAGACGGAACGGCAAAGCATAGCACGCGAACTGCATGACGAACTGTCTCAGGATTTGGTGGCAACCAGGATTGAAGCAATATCTTTGGCTGAGAAACTCCAAAAATCCGGTCAGTCCGGACAAATAGACTATATAGTCGAAAGAATTGATAATCTTCTCGAAACCGTGCGTAATATATCTACCAACATAAGGCCGATAATGCTCGATGAGTTGGGACTGGTTGGGGCGGTACATTGGTACACGGAAAACTTCGAGCGCCGCACCGGAATGCCCTGCCTTGTGAACATTGATAATGGTATCGCAAAGGCATTGCTGACGCCGGAAGTAGCCATCGAAGCCTATCGCATCATTCAAGAAGCGATGTTAAATGCGCTTGTCCACTCCAAAGCAACCAGTATTACTATTGGCATGTCACTTAAAAACGGGGAATTAATCGTTGATATTGCCGATAATGGTATCGGCATAAATATAAAAAAGCATGAGGGAAGTTCATCGCTGGGATTACTTGGAATGCAAGAAAGAGCTGCGCTGGCTGGAGGGAGTCTCCAAATACAGACCCGCCGGTCAAGAGGGACACGCATCACTGCTCTACTGCCATTGAACAAAAATATACCCTCCTGCAATCATAAGAAAGAGGCCAAGACATGATAAGAGTATTGTTGGCTGATGATCATGCTCTCGTTCTGGCTGGCATAAAAAAATTGCTTGAAGAAGCCGACGATATTCAAGTGGTAGCCGAGGCTTCAGATGGCAGTGAAGCAGTGTCTGCATTCCAGAGGGTATGCCCGGATGTAGTTATATTGGATATATCAATGCCGGTAATGGATGGATTGGATGCCTGCAAACAAATTAAATCTCTCGACTTGAACGCCAAAATTCTCATCCTTAGCATACATTCCGAAGAACAATATGCCATGCGTGTGATTAGGGCAGGCGCTATGGGTTATATCACCAAACAGATTTCGATCAAAATGCTTCATGATGCTGTCCATACAGTAGTTCAGGGGAAAATATTCCTTCCTCCGGATAGCAAAGACCTCATAATGCAGCAATTGCTTCATATGAAGGGACATCTGGAACCGCTGGAAACACTTTCTGACAGGGAACTCCAGGTATTTAATCTGATAGCTCTTGGAAAAAAGATGAGGGAAGTGGCAGTAACCATAGGGCTGAGTGAAAAAACGGTAGAAAACTATCGTGCCCGTATTTTTGTGAAGCTTAATCTCAAGAGAAGTGTTGACCTGGTTGCTTTCGCACACCAGCATAATCTTATCTAATATCCAATTCTAATCTCATTAAGACTTTCCCCCTCAGCTACGTAGGTGTTTTCCCCCATATCAACTTGAACTCTTCCCCTGCATACAACCCCCGTTTTTTATGTGTATAGTGTTGTTAGTTAAAAGATACTGTCGTTAGCGGTTTGTTCTTGTTGCAACGCATCGTTTCTAAAGCGCGGAGCCGCTAGGCAAAGCCAGCAGACATTAATTTGCGCATATCTGCATAAATCATGGTATCTCTCAGTAGAATAACCGATTCGATGCAGATGAATATTAATAAGTTGGGGTTGCCGCTTGTTTATATTAAACACAAATTCGGGATGCTCTTTCTATATGGCAAGCCTGTTAAGAATACAGCACAGGGGTAATAAGTTGTACCGGTACAGGAAATATAGCAATCATGAGACAGATAACTAAAAAGTCAGAGGGAGTATCTGATGTTAAGCACTGCAATATCGAAAGAGGATAAGCATGAATGCTAGCAAATCCAGAACTACAGTTTCAGTAAACAGGAGCACAAAAGCCCGCCTTGACAGATGGCGGGATCATGGACAGTGTTATGACGAATTTTTATGTCAGCTTATCAGTTTATGGGAACAATCGAATAAAGGCGACGGCAGATACGGAATGAAACCATTCTCTCGAAAGGATTCCGTCATTTCGCATGGTTAATCACCGGCGTAAACATCAAACCATCAGATAGTAACTATCAGATTTAAATTTTCTTCTGGAATTCATTAACAAGGAGGTGAAACCGCAAAAAGCAAGAGGAACCATATTATAGTTGGTCAAGCACACTATAAGAAAAGGAGAATAGAATGGCTGAAGAAAGAGAAAAGGAACCAAGGGAAGGGAAAGGCAATCCATCACAGCTATCTCGTAGAGAGTTTCTGAAGGATGCAGGTCTTATAGTTGGCGGAGCCACTGTTGGATCCATGGCTCTTATGAACGCCTGCAAGGGAGAAACAGTCACTGATACAGTTACCAAGACCGCCACCGTAACAGCTCCCGGTGGAACCACTACCAGCACGGTGACTGTAACCAGCCCTCCGGTAACCAAAATCGTCGAGGTCCAGGCAGATGTACCGACGGTTAAACTTACCGTAAACGGAGAGGTATACGAGGTAAAAGTAGAACCCCAGGAAACGCTGCATGAAGTAGTACGCAACAAGATCGGCTTTCTCTCTCTCAAGGAAATGTGCACAGGCTATGGCGCCTGCGGTTCATGCAGTCTCATAATGGATGGCAGACCGGTGCTCTCCTGCATGGTATTGGCAGCAGAGTGCGACGGCAGAGTGCTCGAAACGGCAGAGGGTATCGCCAAGTCCAGGCCTGACCTGGTTGAAGCCTATATTGTTAACCACTGCATGCAGTGCGGTTACTGCACACCAGGGTTCATTGTTACAGCCAAAGCCCTGCTGGATCACAAACCCCATCCTACAGACGAAGAAATCAAAGAGGCCCTTGGCGGTAACATTTGTCGGTGTGCTACATATCCGCAGCACGTCCTGGCCGTCAAGGCCGTAATCTAGTGAAGGAGGATGAGTGATATGGCAGAAATTGATGCTAGTTTATACAAAAGACCATGGACCTGGCCATTGCCAGAAATGAAGCAAATCGGCAAGTCGAGCAAGGATGGCATTCGCCGTAAAGACGGCTACGAAAAAGCCACCGGAACAGCAACCTATGTCAGGGATATAACCATTCCCGGACAGCTTATTGCCAAATACATGGTTTCTCCCTATACCCATGCCAGAATAGTTACCATGGACTCCGCTCCGGCTGCGGCTATGCCCGGCGTCAGGGCTGTGATCCGGTGGGATGACGCCGATATCGTCGAACTTAAAAAAACCGCTACTTACTTATTCCTGCTCGATACAGCACACTATAATATGCAATGCGTCGGTGCCATAGTAGTAGCTGACACCGAACTTATATGCGACGAAGCGCTGAAAGTTCTGGCAGCCAACACGACATGGGAAGAACTGCCGATGATCCTGGACTGGAACGAGGCGCTTAAACCAGATGCTCCCTTACTGCGACCGGATCTTAATGCGGATAACAACATACAGGGGCAAAGAACTACAACATATGGCGATATTGAAGCCGGTTTCGCCGAGGCTGACAAAATAATCGAGTGGACGCTGCAAGTCGAAGAAATTGTCTGGGCCGGTGTAGAGCCATGTTCCGAGATAGCCCAGTGGAAAGATGAATATCTCGAGGGGTGGTACCACGGACAATGCCCCACCACTGCGCAGATGGCATTAATGCCTTTAACCACCGCTTCCAAAATCAATCTCCACGTGCCATACATGGGCGGCCTCTTCGGCGGTTTAACGTGGATATGGGAACCTGATGTTCAGATGGTAGCCGCGGCCGTAGCCTCCAGAAGAGTCAACAACAGACCCGTGAAGCTGCTATATGATACCAGCCACTTCCACGGTTCAGAAGAAACGAACGGTACCTACAAGTTCAAGGTTGGCGTCAAGAACAACGGCGAAATCACGGCGGTAAAATTTGATACCGTTTGGACTGCGCAGACTCTTCACGACCAGCTCAGCAAATTCCGCGAAGGAACCAAGGTAAAGAACATCGTCCTCACCGATACATGGCCATATCTCAGCCGTCGAAATACCATCTGCGCCAAGCACGGCGGCCCTGCCTGCGCTTTCCTCGAACAGGTGTGGCTGCATGTTGGCGGTGAACTGGGCATGGATCCCACACTCGTTGCCGAGATCAACGACGGTTGTGACGGAGAGGAAATGGAATGGGTCAACGAGCATGTCAAGGCTCACCAGGGATTCGATCCGACCAGAGACAGTCTTAAAGAGGTTCATGCCTTAGGAAAGCCTGCCTTCGGCTGGGATGCCAAGTGGCACGCACCGGGCACAAAAATTCTGCCCAATGGCAAGTATCACGGCGTCGGCTACATGTCGGTTATCGCATGGTATCATCAGGCAGGAACAGTCTCTGCCGCTCTGAGAATGCGTAACGACGGCACAGTTATCATTGTAGCCCGCCACGGTGATGGCGGCTGGTGCGGTGAAACTGTCTATTGCCAGGTAGTAGCCGATGAATTGGGGCTCACCTACGATAAAGTCGATCACAGGCCGTTCGACGATATGGGCTTCGACACCAAACCCGGCGGTTACTCCCAGGGCACCATCTCAACCGTCCCTGCGCTGGCGCTGGCGGCCAAGAAGCTCAAGGCAGACATTCTGGAATACGTTACAACAAAGTGGCAACCCGGCATGTGGGGCATGCCTCCTCAACCGCCAGCGTTTGACGGATTCACACCCGACGAGCTGGATATCAAGGACAATATGATCTTTGTAAAAGCCGACCCGTCTAACTCGAAACCGGTAGCAACAGTTGCCAGTGGCGCTACGTCAATTTTCGCCACCTCCGGAGG
>CAYRSY010000031.1:0-2255 GCA_964427105.1 uncultured Dehalococcoidales bacterium | reverse complement strand
AGAAGAGGTTTACTTTGATCCAATGACCGGCGTCAAGCTCAATGACAACCTGATAAACTATGCCATTCCGTTGCTTAACGATGTCGGTCCTATAGATTGCCATCTTATTGAGACAGGGCTTGGCTATAGCGCGTATGGTGCGTTCGGCTTCGGCGAAAGCGGCTGTGCCGCCACCAGGGTACTGGGCACGTCTGCTATATACAACGCAATAGGTAAATACGTTGATGACTTACCTATAACACCTGACAAAATACTTAAAGCGTTGGGCAAGGTATAGGAGGCAGAAAAATGAAACCATTAAAACCGTTTACCCTCATAAACGCCACTTCAATAGATCAGGCGGTAAATGCCCTTGCTGGAGGTAAGGCCGAGATAAGCGCAGGGGGTACCGATCTGGTCGGTACGCTTAGATTCCAAATCCTGCGTGATTACCCTGAGACCATTGTCAACATCAAAACCATATCTCCCAGCATGGACTATATCAAAGAAGAAAGCGGGATGCTCAAGGTAGGCGCCCTTACCCGACTGGAAGACATAGCTACCAGCAGTGTTGTCCAGGGCAAATGGGCGGCGCTGGCAGAAGCAGCCCGCAGAACCGCTTCGCCGCATATCAGGGAGATCGGCACTATCGGCGGCAACATCTGTCAGGTAAACAGATGCTGGTACTTCAGAAAAGCCGGAAACAGGTTTGACTGTATAAGAAAAGGCGGCAATATGTGTTTCGCCATGGCTGGAGAAAACAGATTCCACTCCATTTTCGGCGCCGTCAAGGCCTGTGTAGCTGTCAATCCATCGGATACAGCGCCGGCACTGGTTGCTCTAAATGCCAGCATCAAAACCGACAAGAGGACCATTGCTGCCGAGGAGTTCTGGGATGTGGCTATCCCCGGCTCAACTGTTCTGGCTGCTGATGAAATTGTTACCGAGATCCAGATTCCAGCCCCGGCATCGGGCGTCAAGAGCGCTTTCATCAAAATGGCGCTGCGCACGTCTATTGACTTCCCCATTGTTAACTGTGCTGCTGCTATAGGAGGCGGGGATGCCCGGATATGCCTGAATGCAGTCTATAATAAGCCTTACAGGGCAACCAAGGCTGAAGACGCCATCAAGGGTAAAACCATTGATGCCGCCAACGCTGAAGCGGCTGGTACTGCTGCTGTGTCTGGAGCTGCAGCTCTGGCGTACAACAAGTGGAAAATCCAGGTTGCCAAGGGGGTCGTAAAGAAGACCATACTAGCCTGTAAATAAGTAACGACTATGTTAAGGGGAGCAGAGAACGCTACGATATCTTTGCTCCCTTTAACGAGTATTCGGAGAAGTGCGAGGAGAGATGTTTGGCGTTAAGTCAGTTATAAGTAACCGGAAATTATGGGTTTACCGTATTCTGGTTGCCGTAGCCGCCGGTTTGATGCTGGCCTCGTTTATCATGCCCTGGTGGACTGCCGATGTCTTTTCTTCCGCGCAAGGAACATTCAAAGAAGCTATCCGGATTTACGGCTGGGGGCTTCAACACAATTTGGTCTCACTGCGCGATTACATCCTTCAAGATGAAACCCCCTTATACCAGACCATACTTGCATGGGTTTATCTGGCATTGAGTATTGTTCTCATTATGTTAAGTTCATGGCTTAAGGGAAATAAAGGCAAATGGCTTCTCGCAGGCATCGGGCTTTTTTACATCATTTATGCTGCAGTAGCCATCGCTTTCGTAACCGCTGGCCGCCTGGCAGAGTATGGATTTCCACTTGAGGGATGGAACTATTTCCAAGAAAACTACGGGACAAGCGCAGGCATTAAAGCATCGTTAAGGTTTGGATATTATCTATCTTACATTGCCGGAGGAGTGAGTATAGTCCTGGCATTACTTCGTGGTATACTCCCGGAAAAGCATAATAACCCGGAGAAAAACATTCAGGGATATAAACCCAGACTGTAAATTTCTGGCGAAAAACGTTGTCGGAATACAGGCTTGATATCTGCCCGAAAATGAATTTTGAGGAGTACATATATATGTCAAACATCTGGCGACAGGCATACACACAACTGACTGATTTCATCGCTGCTCATCCCGAAATCGAGATCGGGCAGAACGTCTCCAATTTACCCGGTAACAGCCGCCCGGATTTTTACCAGCGCTTTAACGCTGTTAGAACAATATTGATTGAGGAAAAATTGCCGGTTTTACTAGGCGAATCCCGAATCCTTAGCAATAGTTACATTACAATCGAAAAAGAAGTCATAAATTCTCTGGGATT
>CAYRSY010000030.1:10933-17263 GCA_964427105.1 uncultured Dehalococcoidales bacterium | reverse complement strand
GACCGCGACCGCATACTGCACACCAACGCTTTCAGGCGGCTGAAACACAAAACGCAGGTGTTTATTATGCCGTTAGGCGACCATTACGTCACGCGCCTTACCCATACGCTGGAAGTTTCGCAAATAGCGCGCACTATCGCCCGCGCTCTTAACCTTAATGAGGATTTAACCGAAGCCATCGGGCTTGGGCACGATCTTGGACACACGCCATTCGGTCATATAGGCGAGGATGTTTTAAACGAACTCTATCATGAGGGCTTTCGCCACAACGAACAAAGCCTGCGCGTGGTGGATATTCTGGAGAAAAACGGCAAGGGACTTAACCTTACCTGGGAGGTCAGGGACGGGATCCTCCACCACTCCAAAGGCGAACGCCCCATGTTCGGCAGCGACTGGGGACACAGCGGAACATACGAGGCCGAACTGGTCAAAATTTCGGACGCCATCGCCTATATAAACCACGACATTGGCGATGCAGTCCGCTCCGGCATTCTGGATGAGAACAGACTGCCGCAAAACGCCGCCGCCGTGCTGGGATGCTCACACTCACAGAGGGTAAATACAATGGTGACGGATATTATAGAAAATTCGTGGGCGGTTTCCGGCAATGTCAAAACTGACGATGTTCCTGTTATAGGCATGAGCGACCGGGTAAGGCAGGCTACCGACGACTTGCGTCACTTCATGTTCGAGCATGTCTATAACGTGCAGTCGAAAAACAAGGATGCCGGTCATGCCCGCCGGGTTTTGCAGGGACTTTACGAATACCTGATTAAACATGAGAAGATGCTGCCGCCGGAATATTTAAGCTACAGCGATGAAACGGAAAGGCGCGTGGTGGATTATATCGCGGGAATGACCGACCAGTATGCGCTTAACCTGGCGCGCGATTTGGGAATATAAATTATCAACATATCGGAGGTTGCCGGGGCTTCTCTCCCTTTGGCAAAAGGGAGACCCTGGCGTAGCCAGGGAGAGGGTTTTTCCTGAAGAAAATGCTAATCTATAAAAACAGCCTCAAACAATTCGCCAGAGAACTCCGCAAACGGATGACCGACGCCGAAATCCGGTTGTGGGGAAGACTAAGATTGCACAGACTGAACGGGCACCGATTTCAGCGGCAAAGAACAATAGGCAACTACATTGTGGATTTTTACTGTCCGTCGGCCAAGCTGGTGATTGAGATTGATGGCGGACAACATTACCTCGAGGAGAAACAGAATACCGACTTTCGTCGAGATGAGTATTTAAAGTTAAAAGGGCTAAGAGTGATCAGATTCACGGACACGGACGTGCTAACAAATACCGATGCAGTGGTTGAAGAAATTCTGAGGCAGATGGAGCAAAACCCCCTTTAATCCCCCTTTTGCAAAAGGGGGAGGGAATCAGCGAAAACTACTCTAACTTTCGGATTTTCGCTATTATAGTATAACCCTGTTGGTGCAATTATGAGCATAGTTGAAGAAGTAAAACAGAAGACGGACATCGTGGAGGTCATCGGCCAGTACACCGCACTTACCAAAAGCGGCAAGACTTTCCGCGGCCTGTGCCCCTTCCATTCGGAGAAGCACGGCTCGTTCTTCGTTTATCCCGACCAGCAGACCTGGCACTGCTTCGGAGCATGCGCTACCGGCGGTGATGTTTTTTCCTTCATGATGAAAAAGGACGGCATCAGCTTCGGCGAAGCCCTGCGGATACTGGCTGAAAAATGCGGCGTTGCCATTCCGCAAAACGCTGTAGCCGACAAGGCGCGCGAAAAACATGACCGCCTCTATCAAGCTAACGAAGCGGCTGCCGAATATTACCATCAACTGCTGCTGAACACACAAGAGGCGCAAACAGTGAGGGATTATCTGGCAAAGCGCGGCCTCAACGCACAATCGGTAGAGAATTTCAAACTGGGCTACAGCCCCAATACATGGGACAGCCTGCAAAAATACCTGGAGGAGAGAGGCTATTCCATCGCGGAGATTATGGAAGCCGGGCTGGTGATCGAAGGCGAGAACAAGATGAAGCATGACCGCTTCCGCCGCCGGCTGATGTTCCCCATAACGGATATACGGGGCCGAATCATCGGTTTCGGCGGGCGCGCGCTGGACGAGGGGCAGCAGCCCAAGTACCTCAATTCGCCGCAAACGCCCGTTTTCGACAAAAGCTCCAACCTGTATGGATTGCATCTTGCTAAAGAGGCCATGAGAAGCGAAGAGCAGGCGGTTATAGTCGAAGGCTATATGGATGTGATACTGCCGCATCAATACGGCTATAAGAACGTTATAGCTTCTATGGGAACCGCCATCGGCGAGAACCACATAGCCATACTTAAGAAAATGACCAAAAATCTGGTGCTGGCGCTTGATCCCGACAGCGCAGGGGAATCTGCCACGCTGCGTTCGGTGGGGCTGGAAAACTCTCTGGGAGCAGAAATGCGCGTAGCCGTGCTTCCCGACGGCAAAGACCCTGACGAGATTGTCATAGAAAATCCCCCCGAGTGGCAAAAACTCATTGCAGAAGCTATTCCGATATTGGATTTTACCTTCGACAAAGCTGCCGCAGGCATTGACCTGAAAACCGCCAGAGGCAAAACGGAAGCGGTAGAAAAGCTGCTTCCCGTCGTCAGCCAGATAAAGGATGTGGTAAGGCAGACATATTATCTGGACAAACTGGCAGCGTTGGTGGGTCAAAGCCCCAGGAAGCTGGAAATGCTGCTGATAAAAAATAAAAGCGCCCCTCATGCCAGGACAACCGTTCAGGATGTAAAAAAACCAGTTGTGACCAACCCTGTGGAGGAATACTGCCTTTCGATATTACTTAAACATCCCGAACTTAAAGAGCAGTGCGGCGAATTGAAACCGGAATATTTTAACAGCTCTGAAAACCGCGAGGTGTATAATGTTATACTGAGTTGCTGTGACTTTGCGCAGATAAAGCCGTCGCTCGACAGTGCGCTGTGGGAGCATTACGACCGCCTGGCAAACCACGAGTTCCTGGCTAACAGGCTCGAAACCAAGCTGGCAGAAGCTATCCTGCGGCTACGCGAGGAACATTTGAAACGGCTGGCGCAAAATCGCTCCGATTCTCCCGCGGTGGAAGAGGGAAATCAGTTAAGAGAATTATTCGTTAAAAAAGAACATCTGGGTGAACAGAAGAGGAGACAGAAGTGAGTCCCAAGAAAAAAAATGAAAAACCTGTCGAGAAGGAAATAGAAGAAGAGGAAGAGGAAAAGGGCGCCACCCTGCCTAAAAGAGCCGGAGAGGAAGAGGAAGAAGTTGAAGATGAGGCTCTAAAGGAAGAACTTGACGATGAAGAACTTCCTACCAAGGAAGCCCTTGAAGAAGTGGAGGTCCCCGTACAGGACCTTACCATCCCCATAGAGCAATTTGAAGAGCCCGGAATAGTTGACGACCCCGTGCGCATGTACCTGCATGAAATAGGCCGCGTTCCGCTGCTTACCGCCGACGATGAGAAAAATCTGGCGCAAAAAATGGAAAAGGGCAAGCGCATCAATGAAATAAGTGAAGCGCTGCGCAAAACAATGGGGCGCGACCCGTCCACAACCGAAATCATGCAGTCCATGCTAAAGGAAATCGGGCAGGCAGCGCCGCTGATACACGCGCTGCAGAAAGAACTGGGGCTTAAGCACTCTACCGGCTTCAAGAAAGCTATATTCGCTCCTGAAATACGCCAGGCTATAGATAATGAGATAAACCAGAACCTTACCGCGGCGCTGGCGCAGTCACTCAACCGCCAGGTGGCGGACATAGAACAAATAATCATCAACCTTGCGCTCAACTCCAGCCTGTTGCCGCATGAGGTCATAGACCAGATAGACGCTGAAGAAGTGCTTGACGGTGTGGATAAACTGGCAGACGACCCCAGGTTCATAACAGCCGTTCAGTCACACGAAAAGAAATTCACCCTTTATCTCCAGAAGATGCAAGCCGAAGCCGATAGAGCGCAGAAGCACCTTATCGAGGCCAACCTGCGTCTGGTGGTAAGCGTAGCCAAAAAACATATCGGGCGCGGTATGCCCCTTCTTGACCTCCTGCAGGAGGGAAACATCGGCCTGATACGCGCCGTGGAGAAATTCGACTATCACCGCGGTTTCAAATTTTCCACATACGCCACATGGTGGATACGCCAGGCCATCACACGCGCTATCGCCGACCAGGCGCGCACTATCCGCATCCCCGTACACATGGTGGAAACAATTAACAAACTGCTTTCCGTCAGCCGCCAGCTCTCGCAGGAGCACGGACGCGAGCCCACGCCCAAGGAGATCGGCGACCTGATGGAGATGTCATCCGAACGCGTGCGCGAGATTATAAAAGTATCCCAGCTTCCCATTTCGCTGGAGTCTCCCATCGGCGAGGAAGAGGACAGCCACCTCGGGGACTTCATCGAAGACCAGAACGCCATGGCGCCCCCCGACGCCGCCTCCCGCCAGCTTCTTAAAGAACAGATTGACGGGGTGCTGTCCAGTCTCACGCCGCGCGAGCGGAGGGTATTGCAGCTTCGCTTCGGGCTGGAAGACGGGCGCAGCCGCACGCTGGAAGAAGTGGGCAAGGAATTCAACGTCACACGCGAGCGCATCCGCCAGATTGAGGCCAAGGCGCTTAGAAAACTCAGGCATCCGACAAGAAGCAGGAAGTTAAAAGACTACCTGGAGTAAATCTAACCGCTAATAAAGGAGGGAGGTCGACTTGACCTCCCTCCTTTATGTTATAATCAAAGCGTGGAATTGCTATGCAATATACAATTGTAATCAGAAAAGCACCCGATAGCATTTATATCGCAAGTTGCCCGCTTGTTCCCGAGGCTCACGCTCAAGGTGAGTCATACGAGGAATGCCTGGCCAATATTAAAGAAGCGCTCGAACTCTGCATCGAATACCGCAAAGAACTTGGAGAGGAAATTCCCGATGAAGTCGGGATGAATCGCGTCACCCTGGCTGTATGAAAAAGCTGATACCCCTGAAAGCAAATGAAGTGATAAAGGCGCTTCATTCACTCGGATTTGAAAAGGTCAGACAAAAAGGCAGTCACGCATTATTTCATCATCCAGACTGCCGTAGAGCGCCGCTACCTGTTCATCCATCCAAAACCATAAGCCCTTACCTGCTTTCCGATATCCTGAAGCAGCTTAAAATCAGCAATGATGAATTCTTACGCGCCATTAAAAACGATAAATAATGCTCTTTAGGTGTCGTTTGCATCTGCCGCTCGGCAATTCTGAGAAAAACAAGGCATTCCGAAAAATATGGCACCCAATAAAAGCAGGAAGTTAAAAGACTACCTGGAGTAGGTTAAACACGCGAGCGGGGGGATAATTCCCCCCGCTCTTTTTTTATAATATAACCCGCGGCCGGCAGAGAGGTCTATCCCTCCAACAACGTGAAGCTTACCTCTGGCGGTATTTGCTGTGATGGCACGGCTCGCTCTTGTTAAAAGTAACAGGTAAAGCTTCAACTACGTTGATGAGTTTGCCATCAAGCATTTTCCCGTCAAGCCCCTGAACTGCGGCTTCACACTGTGCTTTAAGCGCCATCTCGACATAGGCATAAGACCTGGGCTGCTGGCTGCCTATATACGCGTCATTCATTATGTTAACCGACAACACCTGCCCATAAACTCCGAAAACCTTTCTCAGTTCGTCGTCTGTAACGGTTAGCGCCAGATTACCTGCGTAGAGATATGTCTTTGCCACCCTTGATAGGTGTCCCGTTTTCTGCTCTTCCAACAAACTCTCGCCTCCTCACCCCTGCCAGTCACGGGCATTACCAATTTTCCAATGTATAAAAACAGGGGGCTGGATAAATCCAGCCCCCTGAGTTAACCAGATTTAAATCCGGTTTAGCGGCTTACTTTGCGATAGCAATCGCTGCAATAAACCGGCTTGCCATTGCGGGGTTCAAAAGGAACCTGTGTGCTTTTACCGCATTGTGAGCAAGTAGCAGGGTACATCTGGCGACTGTTATAGCTGCTTCCGCCGCCATAACTATTGCCGCCGCTGTAACCACCGCTGCCGGTGTTGCGCTCTGCTTTTCTGGCATCGCGGCAAGCGGGGCAACGTTTAGGCTCATTGGTGTAGCCTTTGGACTGGAAAAATTCCTGATCCTGGGCACTGAAAGTGAACGTGGCTCCGCAATCGGAACACTGTAGTGACTTGTCTTCAAAACTCATTTGGATGACCTCCTCTCTTTTATAACCAGCTTTAGAGTTCGGGTCGTCCAATTATGAGGGGAAAACCGAGGGATTCCCGGAGACTGTATAACCTAAACTTAAACTTACACTAATTATATAGTAAATAAAGTGTTTATACAAATCAGGCACG
>CAYRSY010000030.1:9626-10833 GCA_964427105.1 uncultured Dehalococcoidales bacterium | reverse complement strand
GATTCCGCTTTACTTTTACTTTACCTTTTTGTTATATGATATATTTTATATACTAAACATCACGCAATTACTCTGGATAAAGTTCCTCGGGAGTGAGACGATGAAAAATAACATTAAACTGCTATTGGCCTCTGCGCTTATAATATTGACCGTTGCCGGCTCAGGCTGCGAACTCTTGTCATCGACAACCACAATAACGCAGCGCTCAACCGCCACAACAACCGCCCCGGCGGCCACGACAACCGTTACAAGTTACACAGGCGGCAACAGCACAGGCGGATATCTGGACTTTTCATCCGTGGTGGATAAAGTGCGGCCATCTGTAGTGCAGATTGAGACCTATGAGGCAGCGGGCACCGGCTGGGTGATAGACTCCAGCGGCATCATAGTTACCAACGCTCATGTTATCGAAGATGTTTACAGCGCAGACGAGATAATGATAATAACATCGGACGGCACGACCTATACCGCCACATCATTTAATTCCGATGTTTCTTCCGATCTTGCCATCATCAGAATCAATGCTACGGGACTGACAGCCGCCAGCGTCGGCAGTTCCGCAGCCCTTAAGGTAGGGCAGCCTGTAGCCGCTATCGGCAATGCGCTCAGCATGGGCATAAGCATGACCGGTGGCTGGGTCAGCCGCCTGAATGCCACTATCACCGACGACAGCGGCACAACCTACGTTGACCTTATCGGCACAGATACTGCCATCAACTTCGGCAACAGCGGCGGACCGCTGGTCAACACCAGCGGCGAAGTAGTGGGAATTACCAGCATCAAACTGGTTGAAGAGGGAGTGGAAGGCGTGGGCTACGCCATCAGCATCGACTACGCCATGCCTATAGTCCAGCAGCTCATCAGTCAGGGATATGTCAACCGCGCCTACGTGGGCATAAACGGATTGACCACGGTTGACAGCTTTGTAGCAGCGCGTTACGACCTCTGGGTTGAATATGGAGTTATGATTGGAGGAGTAATATCGGGCAGTCCGGCCGACAGCGCAGGGCTTGAGGCCTATGATGTAATCATAGCCGTTGAAGAAGAGGAAATATATACCAACGGGCAGCTTGTGCGCAATATACAAGCCAGAGCTCCCGGTTCCCAGGTGGAATTCACCATCTACCGCGGCATGGAGGAAATGTCCATCACAGTTACGCTGGGCTCCACGCCTGCCCAGGCATCCTGACAGGCTGCATAATCCCAC
>CAYRSY010000030.1:4554-9526 GCA_964427105.1 uncultured Dehalococcoidales bacterium | reverse complement strand
ATTGTCGGAATGAATTCCGGCAATTTCATTTTATTTATATACTGTTTTTCGATATAAAAACTGGGGGACACGCGTTACGGAAGAATCTAAATGGTATAAACAGCGCTGGATTGCACTGGGCTTTCTGGCGTTATCTTTGCTGGTAATCTCGCTTGACAATACGGTGCTCAACCTGGCGCTGCCTTCAATCGCGCAGGAGTTGGGCGCCGGCGCCAGCGAGCTTCAATGGATCGTGGACAGCTACATGCTGGTATTCGCCGGCCTGCTGCTTACCACCGGCTCATTAGGCGACCGCTTCGGCCGCAAGCGCACACTGCAAATAGGGCTGGCGCTGTTCGGGCTTTTTTCAATAGGCGCGGCGCTCTCAACCTCCAGTAACATGCTCATAATCATGCGTGCCGCGATGGGTATCGGCGGAGCTGTCATCATGCCTGCTACGCTTTCGATACTTACCGCCACCTTCCGCAATCCCGTAGAACGCGCACAGGCTATCGCTATATGGGCCGCTACCTTTTCGCTGGGAAGCGGCATAGGCCCTCTGGTGGGTGGCTGGCTGCTGGAGCATTTTCACTGGAGTTCAGTGTTTTATGTCAATATACCGGTAGTAATCATAGCGCTGGCAGGCGGCTTGTATTTCCTGCGCGACTCCAGAGATGAAAACCCGCGTAAAGTGGACGCCCCGGGATTCATCCTTTCCATTGCGGGCTTATTTGCGCTGGTGTACGGCATCATAGAAGCAGGAAACGCGGGATGGGGAGATGCAAAGGTACTGCTCTCATTCGCCCTCGCCGCAGTATTACTGGGGAGTTTTGCCCTTTGGGAACGCCGCTCTGCCAACCCTGTGCTGCCGATGCATTTCTTTAAGAACATGTCTTTCACCGGAGCCAATCTGGCATTGACGCTGGTAGCATTCGCATTGATGGGCTCTTTCTTCTTCATGAGCCAGTTGCTGCAATCGGTTATGGGTTTTACGCCGCTTCAATCAGGCATAAGGATGCTGCCTATGGCTGTATTCTCATTTGTCGCTTCGCTTTTGTCAGCGCGGCTGGCAGCCAGACTTGGGACTAAAAATACGGTAAGCCTGGGAATAATGATAGCCGCGGCAGGTTTCCTGTATTACTCTCAGACCCTGCGGGCGGAAGTAACCTATCTCCAGCTTATGACAGGCATGTGCATCATCACTACCGGAATAGGAACCACCATGAGCCCTGCCACCAACTCAATTATGAGTTCCATCCCGGTAAATAAAGCCGGCGTGGGATCGGCAATGAACGACACGACACGTCAGGTTGGAGGCGCGCTGGGAGTGGCAGTGCTGGGAACGCTTCTCAATTCCACATACATCAGCCATATAGATTCCGCCGGCTGGACAGGGCAACTGCCGGAGCAGGTAATCAGCGCCGTCCGCAGCGGAATACAGAGCGCTCATATCGCAGCGCAAAGTATCCCTGATGCCGGTCTTTCCGCCATGATAATAACCAAATCCAATGAGGCCTTTTCCGCCGGAGCGGCTTATGCCACGCTGGTTGCCGCCATCGTGCTGGCAGCAGCATCGATCTTCACCTTTTTTATACTGCCGTCAAAGGTAAGGGCTCATGAAGAGAATATGCCGGCGCATATTGAACCCGTTCCCGCAGCGGAGACTGTGGACGATAAGCCGTCTCAACAGTGATCGCCAGATAAAGTAGTCTGTGAAGCAAAGGCGGGGCTTGAAAGCTCCGCCGTTCTTTTAATCCGGCTGAGATAAACCGTTGCCCCCTGTGCTAAAATAGACGGCGAGGCAAGTATGATTCCTGTAAATCTCAAAATGCGCAATTTCATGCCGTATAAGGGCGACGCGCCTTCGCTTTCCTTCCGGCCCATTCATACCGCCTGCATATCCGGCGACAACGGCGCCGGAAAATCATCCATCATCGACGCCATCACCTGGGCTCTGTGGGGCAAATCACGCGCCAAAAGCGATGACGATCTCATATACCAGGGAGAAGCCGAAACAAAGGTTGAATTCGATTTTTCTTCCGGCGGTCAGCTCTACCGCGTAATACGCAAACATGCAAAGCCGAAGGGAAAACGCGCTTCGGGGCAGAGCAGTCTCGATCTGCTGATCTGCGGGGAAGAGGCTTTTCTGCCGCTAACCGCCGAGCGCATAACCCAGACACAGGAAAAGATAGAAGCCATCCTGCACATGGACTACGAAACCTTCACCAACAGTGTGTACCTCCGGCAGGGGCATGCCGACGAGTTCACCCGCCAGCCTGCCGGCAAACGCAAGGAAGTGCTGGCAAATATACTTGGTCTTTCCATATATGATGAATTCGAGGCCAGCGCAAAAGAGAAAGCAAAAGGGGCTGAACAGGAAAAGCTGCTGCTTTCCGCAGGCATCTCCGAGATTGAAACGGAGCTTGCTCAAAAACCGGATTACGAAACGGGTTTAACCCAGACGGAGAAAACCGCCGCAGAGATTGACCTTGCAGCATCCGAAAAGGAAACCGCCCTGAAACAGCTGAGAGCGGATGCGCAGGCGCTTGAGAGTGTTAAAGCGCAGTTAAGCCAGATGGAAGCAGCCATAAAGCGCCACAACGAAGACCTCCGGCGCGAGGAAGAACGGCTGAAACAGAGCCATGCCCGCATTGCCGACTATAATAAACTTTTAGCCAGCCGGAGTGTTATCGAATCCGGTTACACCGAATTACAGAAAGCCCGCAAGCTCTATGACGAATTGAATCAGCAGGCACGGCAACTCTCCAAACTGAATGAAAAGAAAAACCAGTACGAGAAATCGCGCGACCGGGCGCAAAGCGAACTGAATACACAGCATAAGTTGATTGAAAACACTATCCGGCAGCTTGAAGCCAGGGCGGAAAAGATTCAGGAACTAAAACTGGAGCAGCAGAAACTCACCCCTCAGAGGCAGGCGCTGGAACAAACAGAGACGGATATAAAGACCAAACGCGAGGAGATGCAGCAATGGCAGGCAAATCTCTCCCGAATTGCCGCCGAAAGCAGTCGCCTCAGACAGGATATAGCAGAGATAGATGAAAAGCTGAAGCTTCTGGCTGAAACAGGGGAAGACGCGCATTGCCCCGTGTGCGAGAGCGACCTGGGGAGTGAAAAACTCGAACTGGTACAGAAGAAATACGCAAGCGAAAAAAATAAAAAGCTGCGCTCGATTGAACAAAACGAGAGTGACCGGCTAAAGCTATCGGCAGAGATAAAATCGCTCGATGCTGAGATACTGAGGCTGGACAATAAACAGAAGCAGGACAGCCAGACTCTCGCCGCGCAGGAAAGCCGTATAGCGCAGGCTGTCAAAGAGTCTTTGGAGGCATCCTTCAATCTTGTGGAAGAAAGAGAGAACCTTGCCCTGATTGAAGAAACTCTTGCACTTCAAAATTACGCCCGCCCGGAACAGGAAGCCCTCGCCCGCATCGAACAGGAACTGGCAGGACTTTCTTACGACGAAACAAAACACGACACGCTTCAAAGCGAACTGGAAAAATTAAAAATATTTGAAGAACAGAAACTGCGCCTCGACGAAGCTGTAAAACTGATGGCGCAGGAAAAGGAAAGCGCCGCCGGAGCGGAAAAAACCATTGTGGATATCAAAGCGCGGCTGGCAGAAGATGATGCCTCGCATCAAAAACTGGCAGCGCGGATAGCTGAACTGCCCGAAACGTCACAGAAACTGGCAATGGCCGAAGACGGTTTCAAGCGCATTTCCGAGGAACAAAAGGCTGCCAGAGAAAAACTGGTCGTTCTCAGGGAGCAGTTAAAGCGGCTGGCAGAGATGGAAAAGCGCAGCGCAGAAAAAAGAAAAGCCCTCAACGAATCAGCCGAAAAGGAGGGACTATACCGTGAGCTGGCAAGAATATTCGGCAAGAATGGCATACAGGCCATGCTCATCGAAACAGCCCTGCCGGAAATAGAAGCCGAGGCCAACCGCCTGCTGTCGCGCATGACAGACGGCCGTATGAGCCTTACAATCGAGCCGCAAAAGGTAACAAAAAAAGGGGATATAGCTGAAACGCTGGATATAAAAATTGCCGACGAGCTGGGAACACGCGACTACGAGATGTTTTCCGGCGGCGAGGCTTTCAGGATAGACTTTTCCGTGCGTATCGCGCTTTCACGGCTGCTGGCTCGGCGCGCCGGCGCGCCCCTGCCGACGCTGATTATAGACGAGGGCTTCGGCACGCAGGACGCCGACGGCATAGAAAAGCTCAAAGAGGCCATCATTTCCGTGCAGGATGACTTCCAGAAGATACTGGTCATCACTCACATAGACGAACTGAAAGACGCTTTCCCCACGCGCATAGACGTGGTCAAAAAGGCCGAAGGTTCGACGATAGAGGTGAGTTAGGCGTGAGTTTTAATGAACGAATTATATTTATACTCATCGTGCTTGCACTGATTGTTGTAAATCTTTTTGTTATCCGGTTTATTTTTAATCCTAAACATGCAGCACGTTTGACGGCTTTCAACGATTTTCTCCAAGACGTTCATCCCATGCCATGGACAGTCATAATACCCGTTATTTTCCTTAAATTACTCTCCATTTTTATGCTATCTGCACTAATCTCTGCCTTGTTATATCTTGTTTTCCTACCGGAGAGATGGGTATTACTTGTGTTTTTAGTTATCACGCTTTTGATCACGTCGTACGCTGAAAAGAAAATACTTATGCAGCCTATTGAACCAGCCGATGAGGAGTACGCGAAAAACACGGAATCAATGAAAGCGACTATCGGATTATTTTTCAAACCAAAAACTATTTTTATTATTATGCTATTAACTATCGGGGCAAGTGTAATTTTAGGATTAATACTAATTTTAATCGTCCTTTTGACAACCAGCTGATTTCACGTAAACAAGATCGCCCTACAGCCCCATCTCCCCGCTTATCCCCTGCATGGCCTCCAGCCCCAGCGCGATGAACTCCTCCAGCGTAAGGCCAGGAGTCGAGCTATAAGGC
>CAYRSY010000030.1:0-4454 GCA_964427105.1 uncultured Dehalococcoidales bacterium | reverse complement strand
CAGCCCCAGCGCGATGAACTCCTCCAGCGTAAGGCCAGGAGTCGAGCTATAAGGCTCAATTTTCCTCTCCCTTTCGCAAAAGGGAGACCTGCCCAGGCAGGAGAGGGTTTTGCCCAACCATGTTGATGTATAACAACAGCCTCAAAGAAGCCGCCAAGGAGCTTCGCAAGCGGATGACCGATGCCGAAATCCGCTTGTGGGCTCGGCTGATATTGCACAGGCTGAAAGAATATCGATTCCAACGTCAAAGAATAATCGGAAATTACATCGTAGATTTTTACTGCCCATCGGCCAGGTTGGTGATTGAACTTGATGGCAGCCAGCATTACTCTGGGGAGAAACAATCCGCCGATTCCCGGCGTGATGATTATTTGAAGGGCAAAGGACTGAGGGTGCTTAGATTTTCGGACACAGACGTGCTAACAAATATTGATGCGGTTGCTGAAGAAATCCTGAGATGTGTGGAGCAAAACCCCCTTTAATCCCCCTTTTGCCAAAGGGGGAGTTGGCAATCGAAGGCCGCCTTCCCCACGCGCATAGACGTGGTCAAAAAGGCCGAAGGTTCGACGATTGAGGTGAGCTAGGGAAGCTCAATTTTCCTCTCCCTTTGGCAAAAGGGAGATCTCGGCTTTGCCGAGGAGAGGGATTTTCCCCTCGTCTTCTTCTCTGCGGTTGTTTCATCCCCCAGATTTCGAGCTTCACATTTCCCCCTACAACCCCAGCTCCCCGCTTATCCCCTGCATGGCCTCCAATCCCAGTGCGATGAAATCCTCCAGCGTCATGCCAATAGCAGGGCAAGCTGCGATTTAAAAATTACAATCTTTGATGAATTAGCAACAAGGAAGATTTAGCTCCGTAGAGGCCCAGCATGCCATGCCTTAATTCTATTTTCCTCGCCCTTGAGGGGAGAGGATTAAGGTGAGGGTGACATGTAGGGGCGAATGGCATTCGCCCTCCTTATACGTCATCGTGAGTCCGTGTAATGCAGAGTAAGCAATCACTCAGGGTTATTCTGTAGGTTCGCCTGAGGCAATCTGGAATATCCGATGGGAAGTGTCACCCACCATAGCCTCTTTTTAGTTTTTGAATTTTGAATTTATTTAGGATTTAGAGATTAGAATTTAGTATTTTTTATAGCCCCAACTCCGCGCTTATCCCCTGCATTGCTTCAAGTCCCAGCGCGATGAACTCCTCCAGCGTCATGCCGATAGCGCAACAGGTGGCAATCTGTTCGCGGTTAGCCCCCGCCGCAAAACTCTTCTCCTTGAAACGCTTGCGGATAGATTTCGCCTCTACCGCTGCCAGCTTCTTTTCCGGCCGTATAAGCGCCCCCGCTGTGATGAGTCCGGTGAGCGGGTCGGCGCAGTAGAGAGCTTTATCCATCAGGCTTTCGCAGGCCACGCCATGCGCCTCGTTATGGCACAATATGGAGTGCGCCACCTGCTCACTCGCGCCCAGTTTCCGCGCCATTTCGGCGGAGAGCTTGCTGTGAGAGGTCATATCGCCGTTAAGAATGTCTATGTCTATATCATGCAAAAGCCCCGCCAGCCCCCACTCCTCCTCATCCTCCCCCAGCTTCCGCGCCAGCGCGCGCATGATGGCCTCTGCCGCCAGCATATGCTTGATCAGATTCTGGTTTTTAACATTATCGGTAACGGCCTTGAGCGCTTCAGTTCTGTGCATAAACCCTCCGATGATTCCAAACAGACTGTGCTTATCTTAGCCGAGAGAGCATGCATAAATCAATGGGTCTCCCTGCCTTCTCCAACTTCATGCAAACAGCATCGCATCTTCATAATATCTTCACATACGGCTGATATAGTGAGAATAAATCGAAGGGATGCGGAAAGTATCCCGCAAATGGAGGAAAAAATGAAAAAGATTATTGTTATCGCACTTGCAACTGTCACCGTCGCCGCCATGGCTCTGTTTGCCGTTCCGGCACTGGCAGAAAACTCCCGCATCGAGAACAATGTCGCAGTAGAGACTAATGCGTCTGTACAGACACAAGAAACCCCACAGGAACGGATTCAGGTACGCAATCAGGTTCGCGCTACTGCCGGGAACGCATATTGTGAAGGATGCGGCCTCGATGAATCTGAAACCTGCCCTTACGGATACGAAGATCGTCCTCTTGACGGAACCGGTTATGGAGCTGCAAACGGCTACGGTTATGGCAACGGCGACTGTGAAGGATGCAGGATCGGCGAATCCGAAACCTGTCCCTGCGAACAGGAAGAACGCCCGCTCGACGGAACCGGCTATGGCGCCACCAATGATTCCGGTCACGGCAACTGCAATCGTTACGACAGGTAACTAAACAGGGTATTTTTAATAACAGGGATGGCAGTTTTGTCATCCCTGTTCTGCTAAACGCTTGACACAAAGTGCAGGCAGGTTACAATGGATAGTATGAATCCTATGGCAGAAAAAGGCAGAGTGCTTGTAGCGGATGACGAACCCAAGGTATTATCCATCTTGCGCAGCTATCTGCAAAACGACGGATTCAGAGTTCTGGAAGCGCAGAACGGAAAACAGGCTCTCGATATCTTCCGCCGCGAAAAGCCCGATATCATAATTCTCGATATTATGATGCCTGAAATAGACGGCATAGATGTGTTGCGCGAGATAAGACGCACATCGCAGATCCCTATAATCATGCTCACGGCACGGGCAGAGGATAGCGATAAACTGGTGGGGCTGGAACTGGGAGCTGACGATTACGTGGTCAAACCTTTCAGCCCGCGCGAACTGGTTGCCAGGATAAAAGCTGTTTTGAGAAGAGCGCAGAAACCTTCAGATTCCCCGGTCAAGCCAATCTGCCTCGGAAACATGACCATAGACTCCGAACGCTTCGAGGTCACATGCCATGAGACAAAGATAAGCCTTACCGCCACCGAGTTCCGCATACTGCTGGCGCTGGCTCAGGCCGCCGGCCGGGTGCTTTCCCGCCAGCAGCTTCTCGAGCGCGCCATGGACATGGCTTATGAAGGTTACGACCGAACGATAGATGCCCATATTAAAAATATCAGGCGCAAACTCTTGGATGCTGGTGGCGGCAGAGGGTGCAACATCATTACCGTACAGGGCGTGGGCTACAAAATCGAGGAGTCCCCCTGTGCCTAAAACCAGAAGCTACTGGAACAGCCTGTCATTCAGATTGAGCGCCGCTTTCCTGATAGTATCAACAGCCGGAGTGGCGCTGGCAGCCATACTGGCCTACCGTTCCGGATACGCAGGGATAGATTCTTTTATCCACCGCATGGGAAGCGGATTCGGTGGAATGATGGGACAAAGCATAGAGCAGGCAAAGCAGGAATACCTGTCTGATATTTCAGGATACCTGTGGATAGCCGGAGCCGCAGGGATATTGCTGTCGCTGGTGCTTGGATGGATATTCTCCCGCCAGATAGCCCGTCCTCTGGATAAGATTGCCCGGGCTGCGCACAAGGTTGCTGGCGGTGATCTGGAGCAAGAACTGGAGGACAGCGGATACGGAGAGGTGCAGGATCTGAGTAATTCCTTCAATAACATGGCGGCAACTCTGCGTCATGACAGGGAACTGCGCCGCAACATGATAGCTGACATCGCCCATGAACTGCGCACACCTATATCCGTGCTACAGGGCAATATCGAAGGAATGATAGACGGGGTGCTGCCGGAGAACAGGGAAACACTGGAACTGCTTCACGGAGAGACCCTCGAACTGGCAAGATTGGTGGAGGATCTGCGCACACTGTCGCTGGCAGAAGCGGGTCAGCTTGAATTCGATATACAGCAGATTAATATCGCCGATCTGTCGGAACGGGTAGTAGATGCGTTTAAAACTATTGCCGGCTCACGTGGAATAGATATCATTCTAACCCTGCCAGAGCAAATCAGAGCTGTCAACGCTGACCCCGCCAGAACTGCACAAGTACTGAGAATTTTGATAGACAACGCCCTGAAATATACCCCTGCTAACAGCAAAATCGAAGTAAAAATAGCATACGGCAAAGACCATGTTACAGTTTCTGTCACCGACACGGGCGTGGGCATATCCGCCGAAAATCTGCCGATGGTATTCAATCGTTTCTACCGCACGGACCGTTCCCGTTCTCGCTCTACGGGCGGTTCGGGGCTGGGGCTGTCCATCGCCAAACAATTAATAGAGGCACAGGGCGGCACGATCAGCGCAGAAAGCGCAATTGGGAAAGGCAGTGCTTTTTCTTTCACACTTCCGATACATTGAAAACCGAAAGGCTCCTCGCATTTACGCTTCCTTAGAGAACAATTCATCTTTGACCGATTCTCTTTGATGTTCATATTCAGCATGCCTGTGCTGTAACACCAAAAGGTTGGGTTGTGGCTTTCCTTTTCAAAAAGTGCTATAAATATACCATCCCACAAACGTACTATATCTCTTTACGCTTGCGGGTAGAATTGGAACAGAGAGAAAAATGGAAGCTGAAACA
>CAYRSY010000029.1:16496-18057 GCA_964427105.1 uncultured Dehalococcoidales bacterium | reverse complement strand
AAACTGACAACTATAAACTGGTAGAAGAGAGTCGTTCCGCACAGAAAAAAATCGCGGCTGGAAACGAAAAACGAATCCAGCCGCGCTCTGAGGGAGTCCAGATGCAATCGGGAAGACCGTGAGGGTCTCATAAAAACTTACCTTGCAGAGAAACGAATAACGAATCCGGCAGGGACTACTCCCCACCCCGCCGGATGCTTTGGCCACCCTTTGTGGCCTCCAGCATGGGACACTCATCCCGCCGGATGCTTCGCCCCGATTACATCGGGACTCCAGCATGACAACGCCAGTCTGCCCCGATGACACCCCCGCCCTCCTGATGCTATAATAATCCCCTGACTATTATGAGAGGGGAACTCCGATAGAAGTTATACCGGCTATAGACCTTCGCGGCGGCAAGTGCGTGCGCCTTTACCAGGGCGATTTCAACATGGAGACAGTCTTCTCCGACGACCCGCTGGAGATGGCGTTGCAGTGGCAGTCGCTGGGAGCGACACGGCTGCATATAGTTGACCTTGACGGGGCGGCCACCGGCGAGCCGGGCAACCTCGACATCATACAGCACATCGCCAGCACGGTCTTTGTCCCCATAGAGGTAGGCGGGGGCATCCGTTCGCTGGAGACCATGCAGAAGCTGCTCAAGATAGGCGCAGACCGCGTGATACTGGGCACCTCGGCGGTCAAGCAGCCCGATATGGTGAAAGAGGCCTGCCGCAAGTTCGGGCAGGCTATCGTCGTCTCCATAGATGCGCGCGGCGGATTTGTCGCCACTCACGGCTGGCAGCAGGCAACCGATCTGCCTGTGCCGGGTTTCGCGCGTTCCATGATAAACCTGGGCGTGAGGCGTTTTGTCTTTACCGACATCGGGCGCGACGGAACGCTCACCGAGCCTAACTATACCTCGCTCTTCGAGCTTATAGACGCCACCAAGTTCCCGGTGATAGCTTCCGGCGGCATTTCCAATATTCTGCACCTGAAGCTGCTCAAGAAGCTGGGGGTGGAGGGGGCCATCGTGGGGCGGGCGCTTTATACCGGGGCTATCAATTTGCCGCAGGCTCTGGCAGCGGTAGAATCCTAGCCGTCGTTGCGAGTCCGCCTCAGGCGGGCGAAGCAATCTTACGGGATTGTCAGACCAGTTTGAACTGTCATTGAGAGTCCATCAGAGAAAATCCCTCTCCGTCCCGACCAGTCGGGACGGGCTCCCTTTTGTGAAAGGGAGAGAGGAACAGTGGATTGTCAGGTCTTGGTTGGGTCAAGCCTAACCACAGGCGCCTGACAATGACATGATGTAAATATAAGAGTTGTGTTTCAGTTATTTGGAGGATACTAACATGCTTAACGTAAAATGGGATGAAAAAGGGCTTGTGCCCGCCATCATACAGGACGCGGCGGACGGCGAGGTGCTGATGCTGGGCTACATGAACGCCGAGTCCATCAAGCTGACGATGGAAAGCGGCCATGCCTGGTTCTGGAGCCGCAGCCGGCAGGAACTGTGGCACAAGGGAGCGACTTCAGGCAACTACCTCGATGTGGTAGAGGTGCGCTATGACTGCGACATCGA
>CAYRSY010000029.1:12656-16396 GCA_964427105.1 uncultured Dehalococcoidales bacterium | reverse complement strand
GTGGAGAGTTTTTGCAGCCACAGGCCGGGCATTGCCATCCAGCGCATAAAGGGATTTTCCATGTGGCGCGCCCCGAACTGGGTGATCTCGTAAGCGATTCCGGCGATAACGGGAAGCAGCAGTATGCGCGATGCGATAAGCCACCACCATGAGAGTTGTCCGACGATGCTGAAAACAAGGATGGCGATAAGCATGACCGCCAGCAGGAAAGCAGTGCCGCAGCGGGCATGAGCCGTGGTGTACGGCCGGACGTTTGCGGGCGTCAGTTCCACCCCCGCTTCGTAGGCGTGGATGGTCTTGTGCTCCGCTCCGTGGTATGAGAATATGCGCCGTATATCCGGCATAAAGCCTACCACCCACAGGTAGGTGAGGAATATAGCCAGGCGGATAGCCCCTTCCGTCAGGTTAAACGCCAGGCTGCCCTGCTGTCCCGGAAGAATCCATTTGGAGAGGAACAGAGGCAGTATGGAGAACATGCCGACAGAGAAGGCCAGCGATACCAGCAGCAGTATCCACAGCATCGGGCCGCCGACCTGCGTGCTGTCTTTTTTGACTTCTCCCTCTTTCGGCTTTTCGGTATCCTCAAGCGCGACATTGGTGGAGAATATCAGAGTTTCTGTTCCCAGTATCATGGCTTCCAGCAGGGCTATTACGCCGCGCGTGAAGGGTATTTTACGCCAGCGCCCTGTGTATATGGAGTGCAGGGGATGAACGTTTTTAGCCAGAGTGCCGTCGGGGCGGCGCACTACCGTGGCGATGGTTTTAGCCCCGCGCATCATGACGCCCTCCATAACTGCCTGTCCGCCGTATCTGAATTTCTCAGCCATATAGTTATCTCCCAAAACAAAAAGGAGCGGACACAAGCCCGCTCCTTTTGATTCTAATCCTGATTCCCGCCTTACTTGGCTTCTTTGGCATAGCGCTGTTTGAAGCGCTCGACGCGTCCGGCGGTGTCAACCATGCGCTTGCTGCCTGTGTAGAAAGGATGGCATTGGCTGCAAAGTTCTACGTGCAATTCCTTTTTGGTGGAGCCGGTAGTAAAGGTATTGCCGCAGGAGCAGGTTACCCTGGCATCGGCATAATACTTGGGATGAATTTTTTCTTTCATAGTGTTAGCTCTCAGCGTAAACGCTGACCTTTCTGCGGTCCTTGCCGGCGGGCTCGAACGCTACCTTGCCGTCAACCGTGGCGAACAGGGTGTGATCGCGTCCAACGCCGACATTATTTCCGGGTTTTACATGGGTGCCCATCTGGCGTACCAGAATGGTGCCGGATGTAACGGTCTCGCCGCCGAAGCGCTTGACGCCAAGCATTTTAGGCTTGCTGTCGCGCCCGTTGCGGGATGAACCTGCGCCTTTCTTATGAGCCATCTTCGGTTACCTCTTTCTTGGTTGTGCGGCGGGGACTGGCGGCAGTTTCAGTCTTGGTGGAGCCGGATTCCATGCCTGCGCCGCTTATGCTGTCAACAGTAAGTTCGGTAAAGGCCTGGCGGTGGCCGAACTTGCGGAAATAGCGTGTCTTGGATTTGTACTTTCCGCCCATGATTTTTTCGCCCAGTCCGTCGCCCTGGGATGTGCAGGAGACTTTGGCTCCTTCGATGACAGGCTTGCCCAGAACGATTTTGTCGCCGTCTCCGATAGCCAGCACGCGATTGATCTCAATCGTGCCGCCCTCGGCAACATCCAGAGATTCAACCTTCAGGCTTTCGCCCGGGCTGACCTTATATTGTTTACCACCGGTTTCAATAATAGCGTATATAGTAGCACCTCCGCTTGACAAAGGTTAATTATAGCAAAGCCGCAAACGAGGGTCAAATAACCATGCCGCGCGCCAACATAAACGGCGGCATGCTTTTCAGCCCCGTGCATTGTAGCATACCGGCAGCTTTTTTGCCGGATTATGCCTGCCTGCTATTATATAACACTTTGAAATTGGCGAAAATTTACTTTTCTGTTTCCTTGAGTTCTTCGGTTATATCCGTAACCATCTTAAGGAAGGTTTTGCGGATTTTCTTCATTACCTGTTCGGCGGCTCTTTCACCTGCCAGCCGCGCTTCTTCCGCTGCGGCGCGGGCGTCTGCGGCGGCCTTTTCCGCCAGTTCGATGCTTACCGAAATCTCGTCCAGAATTTCGGGCAGCGGTTTCGACATGATTTCATGTTTTCTAATAGATTTTACTTCCGGTTGTTTAGCGTTTTCCATTTTTGCTCCTTTTATTTCTTTGCATATTATTATGACTATGCCTTTCAGCATACTCTCTTGTATATATAACGTCTAATCGGATAAAAAGTCAGGTGGGAAAGACCGAGTACTTTAGACTGATGTCCGGGAGACTGCCCTGTGAGAACAGGAAGCAATCAACCCCGAATGAATCATCAGCAGAAACACGGGATTGAAGAGAACAGGGTTATTTATCCAGCTACTTCTCCGCCTGCGCAATATCGCCTGACGTGTCCGCATCGAAATCAAGCCTGTAGAAATCGCTGTCCTTGCCGGGCAGTATCATTTTGAACTCGGAGGTATAGTCTATGGAAACTTCAGCCTGTGTTATGGTGAAATCCAGAATATGCCCTCCGGCCTTTTTATCGGCGGTTAGAAAGTGCAGGTGATAACCCGGAACGTTCACGCCGTCAACATATGACGGGCAGTAAAAACCGACGATCGTGCCTTCCACGCTGCCGAACTCGAAGACAGGCTGGTTTTTGGTAACCTCCACCAGCGGCGGATAAGGCTTTTGCTGGGCCGGAACGCTGCGCGTTTTCATATAGCTGAAAGTTCCGCTTATCCTGAAGGCGTAGAAGATGTTTTCAGTAGGCAGTATGCCGTCGAGATATGTCTGCAATTCCGCATAGTTCATACCTGCCGACAGATCTCCGTTATAATCGTTGTCGAACCAGGTGACGGCGGCAAAAGGGGTTTCTGCGCTGTTTTCCACGACGTAAGCCACGCCGTCCGCTTTAATCTGATAAACGACGCCGTCCAGCACTAGCATCTCGCCGTCGAGAGCTTCGAATGTGCCGATGCCGAAATCGCCGTATTCTTTAAGCGCGCCGATGGTCATTACGCCGTCATATACGCCGTTCATGAGCGCGTCTATGGTCGAAACCTGCATAAGCGTTTCCCTCTGGGGGGCTGAAGCGCACGCAGGCATGGAGGCTATCATTATTGCCATTGCCAAAAGGATTGTGATTTTCCTGGGTTTCATGGGTTTTTTCTCCTGTTATTCACTGTTGGGGCTGGATGCCGGCATCATCTGGCTATGCGGCGCGTGGTAAACGAAATCTCGGTCATTTCTATTTTGAAGGTATGGAATACCCAGACCGGCCCTGCCAGCGGATACGCGCCGTATTCGTAAGTCCAGTATGTATCAGCCTGAAAACTTCTGAACTGTTTGGAAAGGGAGTCATCGGTATAGAACCTGTCCGGCCAGATGTTTTCGTCAACCACGATTTCATACTGTATGGCTTCAGGCATATGCTCTGTCCTGACATGGCTGTTATAAAAGACGCCGCAAGCTGCCGCAATAATGAATGTCGCCGTCAGGATTGCCGATGCCCAAATGATGAGCTTTCCCATGCTGCTTTACACCTCAGGAAGTTTCTCTGATGAACTCCAGAATCGTGTAGCTGACGTCGTCCATCGTGAGTTCGTTATCATGATATACCCACACAAATCCCGAAAGGGGGGATGAACTCGGCTCGAATGTCCAGTATCCGTTGAAATAAATACTTCGCTCTTGAGG
>CAYRSY010000029.1:9314-12556 GCA_964427105.1 uncultured Dehalococcoidales bacterium | reverse complement strand
GTATTCCGCGCAGCTATCCGGCGATTCCCACACCTCGATAGAATACAATTTTACGCCCTGCAGCTTTTTTTGCAGTTCACCGTATATTACCGAAGCGATATTTTCCGACGAAGGATTCATTTTGTCGAACGGAACTGTTTCGTTCAGGTTGGTGTGGTCGAAGCGTTCCAGCACCTCGTTAAGGCGGGTTTTTAAGTCGCGAAAATCGAATGCCAGCCCTATGTCGTTCAGTCTGGATGCCCGCAGGCGCGCTACAACCTTGAAACGGTGGCCGTGCAGGTTTTCGCACTTACCCTGATAACCTCTGAGAGCGTGCGCCGCGTCGAAATGCTGTTCAACCGATATCTGGTACATTTTACTTTCCTTTTTCTGCTTCTGAATTTTCTTCAGGCTCGATGAATTTGAAAACACCCTGCACTCCCTGTTTAAGCTCCGCCAGCATCTGTTTCACGGGTTTGCCGCTCGTGGGATGCACCAGTTCGGGGGCAATTTCGTTAAGCGGCACCAGCACAAAAGCGCGCTCCGGTATGCGCTGATGGGGAATGGTGAGGGCGGGGGTGTCGATTATCTCTTGGCCGTAGAAGAGTATGTCTATATCCATGGGGCGGGGGCTGTAGCGTTTGGCCGGCGTGCGTCCCAGCCTGGCTTCTATGCCTTTGGTCAAAGTCAGCAGTCCCTGCGGTTCAAGGGTGGTATAAGTATGCACTATCATGTTCAGGAAGCGGGGCTGGTCTGGGTTGTCTTCAGGGGCGGTGTCGTACACCGACGATTTTTTATCCACCCGCATCCTTTCGGACAAAAATTCAAGGGCTTTATCCAGGTTTTCGCGGCGGTTGCCCACATTTGACCCAAGCGAGAAATAGACCGATACAGCCTCGTTGCTCATGGCTCGTTTCTCCTCACTACTGCATCGCTTATTTTTGCCAGGCGCGACATGAATTTAATGTCATGCACGCGGATAATATCGGCTCCGTTGGCAATGCCGATGGCATTAGTGGCCGCTGTGCCTTCGAGCCGTTCTGTGACGGGCAGGCCAAGTGTCAACCCGATGAATGATTTACGCGACGTGCCCAGCAGGATGGGTTTGCCAAGCGCTTTAAGCTCGTGCAATCTGCCCACAATCTCAAGATTTTGTTCTACGGTTTTACCGAAGCCGATGCCTGGGTCGATAATGATGTTCTCTTCCGTTACTCCCGCGTCTTCACATATTCCTATGCTGTGTTTGAGGTCGGATAACAGCTCTGTCATGATGTCGCCCTTGCACGGATTGTTGCGCTGGTTGGAGGTGAGGATGAGGGGAAGATTATGCTCTGCCGCCAGTTCCGCCAGGCGCGGCTCCTTTTTAAGCCCCCAGACATCGTTGATTATGTTCGCGCCCGCTTTTATGGCCTCTTTGACAACCTCATATTTATAGCTGTCCACGCTTATGGGCACGCTTAACTCTTTGCTGAGTATCTCTATCGCCGGAACGATGCGGGCGATTTCTTCGTCCTGTGAAAGAGGCTGGGAATCTGGGCGGGTGGATTCTCCTCCTGCATCGATAATGTCTGCGCCCTCTTCCACGAAGCGTTTGGCCTGACAGACGGCGTCTCCGATTGCGCCGAGTCCATCCCCTGAGAAAGAATCCGGGCTGAGGTTGACTATACCCATAACAAAAGTGCGCTCGCCCCATTTGAAGATGGAGTTGCGGCAGGCGGTTGGCTTCAGAGGCATGTTCAAAAGCTTCTCCCTGAACTGATTGTATATTGTCGGGGAGGGTGATGGCAAGCGCCTGTTAATGTTACATGCGTTCTACACATCAACAGGCAAAATTTATATCGATTATTTCAGGCAGGATGCTGCGGCTGTTGCCTGTATATTCCCCCGGCTGGGGAAAACGGCATGCTTTTGCAGATGTATGCCGTAATGCCATTAATCTTTACACTGGTTTTTGCATGGCTCAAGCGCTGGACTTATGCGTTTGGACTGCTCCAGCCGAGCCAGATCTTTTAACGCCGTCTTTTTGGACTGCATCTCTTTTTTTACGGCTTCGAGAAGGTCGGCATGGAATCCATCTCCGGACTTTTTCAGTGAGTATAACGTGTAAAGTCCATCTGTGCGCATATTGAGAAATCCTGCGTCATCCAGTATTTTCAGGTTGCGCGAAGCGCGGGTCTGCGAAATATCCAGCGCCTGCATGACTTCGCATACGCAGCATTCATGCCCCATGAGCACATTGAGTATTCGCAGCCGTGTCAAATCTGACAAGGCCTGGGCAGCGCGTGTAAATTTTTCCATATGAACCTCTCAACAGCGGATAGTCTGTCAGCAATAAAAATCGAGATGCCTTTTGCAGTGCTCTCAAACTATATTTTATGATTTTTCGGCGTATTTTCAAAATCAGGCGCCGGAACAGGGGGTAATCAGGCATAAGCTTCGGGTTTTTTTACGGCGCGGTCATACAATTCCGATGCCCTGAAGGAACTCCTCACCAGCGGGGCTGAAGCTACTCCTTTAAATCCCTCTGCAAGGCCGATATGCTCGTATTCGGCAAATTCTTCCGGCGTGACAAAACGCACGACAGGGTGATGGGCCTGCGATGGCGCAAGATACTGACCCAGCGTCAGCAGGTCGCAGCCCGCATGTCTCAGGTCTTGCATGACGGCAATGACCTCATCCTGTGTTTCACCCAGCCCCAGCATCAGCCCTGATTTGGTAATGAGACCGGGGGCTGTCTTTTTGGCTGTCTTTAAAACATCCAGAGAACGCTGGTAGCCTGCCATCGGCCTTACTTCAGGATAAAGGCGGGGCACGGTTTCCAGATTATGGGAAAAAACATCCGGGCTGGCATCTATAATCGCGCGCACCGATTCGGGTTTCCCTCTTAGATCGGACACCAGCACTTCAACTTTAAGCTGCGGCATGAGGCTGTGCAGTGCTGTGATAGTCTCGGCAAACTGCCAGGCGCCGCCGTCCACCAGATCGTCGCGCGTAACACAGGTGATGACGACATAACTCAACCCCAGTTGCCTGACAGCTTCGGCCACATGCGAGGGTTCGTCAGGGTCAGGCGGCAGCGGACGGCCTTTGGTAACGGCGCAGAAATTGCAGTTGCGCGTGCATATATCTCCCATTATCATGAAAGTGGCTGTGCCGTGTGAAAAGCATTGCCCTATGTTAGGGCAGTGAGCGCCTTCACATACGGTATGCAGATTCAGTTCGGACAGCAGCCTTTCGACATTGGAGGTCTCGCCCGCCGGAGG
>CAYRSY010000029.1:2102-9214 GCA_964427105.1 uncultured Dehalococcoidales bacterium | reverse complement strand
CCGTGGCTGAAATGCAGCCCGATGGCGCCTATCTGATTGCCGTTCACCCATATTCCGGGGTGTTCATCCCATCTTTCGGCGGCGATGCCGTAATCCTTCAATACTTTAAGCGCCACATCTTCCAGATCGGTGATATAGCCGCGCAACACGCCGGGCCTTTTGCGCAGGTCCATAATCGGGTGTACCACCAGTTGGCCGGGGCAGTGAAAAGTAACGTCGCCTCCCCTGTTGGAAGAGTGAACGGCGATTCCTTTTGCCGCCAGAACATCCGGAGGGAGAAGTATATTTTCCGGTTTGGCGAATTTGCCCAGAGTAATTGTCGGGGGATGTTCCAGCAGCAGCAGAACGTCTCCTGTTTTGCCCTCGAACCGCTTTTGCAGCAGTTTGCCCTGAAGTTCGGCGGCTTCGGGGTAATCAATGCGCCCCAGCTTGCATACCTGGCAGTGTCCCCGTTTTTCTTTTTCCATATATTTCTCGCCGGTTATTGGCATTGTATTATTATAGGCCGAAGTATTGCATTACCGTTTCGGCGGCGCGTCGCCAACCCAATCTTTTGACTGCAAATATGCGTAATACATGGGTGAAACAAGCTCGTTCAGTTCATCAGGATTGCTCAGTTTAATATTCAGCAGCCAGCCTCTGGTATAAGGCGTAGTAGTCAGGGGTTTGGTGTATCCTTTCAACAACTGGTTGGATTCCATAATTTCGCCGGATACGGGGCTGATAAGATCCGCTGTCATCTTCAAGCCCTGAAGAGTGCCGAAATCATCCCCTGTGTGCAGTATGGCGCCTGCATCCGGGATATAACATAAAATTACCTCGCCTACAAATGCCAGATATTTTTCGCTGATGCCTATTTGAACAGTATTATCGCCCAAGTCTTTTACCCATATGTGTTCAATAGAGTATAGGCGGTCTGCCGCTACCATGCTGCCGCATTCAGGAATAGAATCAGGAGCAAGATAGGGCACATTGTTGATGGTTGTGGTTGCGGGTTGCGTGACAGACGGCGATGTGACCGGCGAGGAAGCTGGAGCGTCCGTGCCGGACAGTATTGCGGAAGAAGTCTGGTTATCTTTGCAGGCAGATGACAGCGCCAGCGAGGCCAGAGCCGCCCCGCTGATGGCTGTGCCGGCGGTTTGCAGGAACTCTCTGCGGGAAATGCTTTTATGATTGTTTTGTTGTTTGGTTTTCATTCTTCCACACTCTGGCATTGCGTTTTAAAATTGTTATCCCGGCGATTGAATGATCTAGCGTTCGGCAGGAACGGGGCCAACCCAATCTTTTGACTGCAAGTATGCGTAATACATGGGTGAAACAAGATCGTTCAGTTCATCAGGATTGCTGAGTTTTATATTTAACATCCAGCCCTGAACATACGGCTGGTTGTTCAATGAGGAAGGTTCTCCCACGAGCTTCTGGTTTGATTTTACAACTTCGCCTGATACCGGGCTGACAAGCGCGAGGTTTATTTTAAAACCTTCGGTGTAACCGAATTCGTTTCCTGCCCTGGTTATTGTGCCGACAGGCGGGATATAGCATAACCGCACATTCCCGATAAGCATCAGGCATTTTTCAGTCAGGCCTATCTGAACGGTATTGTCTCCCAAATCTTTCACCCAGAAATGATCGATGGAATAGAGCCTGTCCAGGGCAACCTTGCTTTCCATGCCCGGTATATCGACAAGATAGGCGACGTTGTTTAGCGTGGTGGTGGCGGGTGGAGATGCCGGTGTTGAAGAGGTTGCGGGGGACGGCGTGGACGATGCGGACGTCATTGATGTGGGCGTGGCGGGGGAGGCCGTCTCTGTCTCTTTGCAGGATGACGCCAGCGCAAAAGATGCTATCGCCGCTCCGCCGACGACTGAGCCTGCATTCTTAAGAAATTCCCTGCGGGAAAGGCCCTCGGGCTTTTTATTGCTCATACAGCATCCTTTTGCTCTTTGTGGATTTGGACAGCAACCGCCAGGAAAAGAATAGGTCTGATTTTACTCGACAGGTTGTATATATCCATATATGCGCATAAGAGCCTATTGATAGATTACAACATGGATTTCGATATTGTCAATTTCCCGGATAAACAGGTTGGCGTTAAAATAACAAAAAGGCAACTATCCCCAGGTTTTTGTGCCATGAATTGTGGAAATCACGAGCAGTCGCAGCTTATTTCTTTGCTGCCGGTGAGCGCCGCCTTTATCATGGCGGCGGCACAGCCCACTCCGCTTTCTACTGTAATGGCGTCTGCCGGACAATTCAGGGCGCAGGCGCCGCATTCCATGCAGGCTTCCTGATCTACCAGTTTAGCTTTTTTCCCTTCGGCGAAAACGCCGTGCGGACAGACCGTCCAGCACATGGCGCAGCCGGTGCATCGCCCGGCATTATATTCAAGAGTGTTTGTTTTATATGAATTGAACATGGTTTTTCTCTTATAAGAATTTCACGATGATGTTCAGGATAATCCCCAGCGCAAATGAGATTGCCATGGGACGGATATATTTTTTCATTTCGCTTTTTACGCCTGAACGAGAGGTAAAGGTGCTGGCTCCCGTGAAATTGAGCGCTATGAAGGCCGTTAGCGGCGGCCAGAGCAGCAGGTTGCTTACACTTCCCAGTGCTTTGTGTATTGTCGAAGCATCGGCGTTCAACCATAGCGTGTTCATCAGAACAACCGCCAGCGTCAGCGCCAGTCCCAAAAACCAGCCTTTGGCGCTGAAATCTTTGGCGGGGAGACATGGCAGCAGCAGGGGGAAAAGCACGGCTCCTCCCGCGATGGAGAGAATAACTGACAGGGAAGCCGTCCAGCCTCCCCAGAAATAGAGAGCAGCCGCTGCGACAGCCATGTACAGGAAGTACCCCAGCATTTCCACCGGCGCGAGCATCAGCCTGTCAATAAATGTGAAATGCACGCGGCGCATTTCCGGCGTAGCTTTGTGCGTTTTGAGGTATTCCGGCAGGTCGCTGGCGCGCACAGGACCATACTCCACTTTGAAGCCTGATTGTTTTTTAACCAGATGAGCCGACACGCCGGGTGCCCCGAGTTGAGGTGCTATGACTGTGCGGTGGCGCACCACTGCGGCCAGTTCCGAGGTTTCGATACGCTCCACCAGTTCTTCAGTGCCGAACGTCCCTTTGCCGGCGGCGCACCACACGTTGATGCCGAAGGTATTGATGACCAGTATATATGCGTCTATGCCTGCAAGCGCAGTGCGCAGCGCATCAAAACTCAAGGTATAGTTTGCGCTTATGAAAACGGGGGAGTCAGGCGTCGGATTGCCTAGCTTATACAGGCCGGGTATTACTTTATGCTCGCCCCGCTTCCATCTCCAGCGCGCCTGTATATGATCCAGCCGGTTTTCCCATGTGAGGAAGGGGGAGGCGGGGAGGACGGGTATTTCAGCGGTGTGGGTATCTGCCTGAATCATTGGTTTTCTCCAGAATATAAAACAACTATATTCTATCATGCGCATAATTAAAAGCAAAAAAATTATTGACGGATAAACCAAAGTATCTTGTAACATTTGTTCTACTTATGCTATTATAACGGCAGACGAATATGACTACGGAGAAAGAAAAGGCACTGGAACTGGCTATAGACCAGATTGAAAAGCAATTTGGTCAGGGCGCTATTATGCGTTTCGGCGATAGCGCGTCGTTGTCCAAGATTGCTGTTATCCCCAGTGGCTCGGTGGCGCTGGACATAGCGCTCGGGGTGGGTGGCATTCCGCGGGGACGCATTACCGAGATTTTCGGACCTGAAAGCTCCGGCAAGACCACTCTGGCCCAGCATATAATTGCCGAGGCCCAGAAGCTGGGCGGCAAGGCGGCCTATATTGATGTGGAACATGCCCTTGACCCGACCTATGCCAAAACCTGTGGCATTAACCTGGATGATCTGCTCATTTCACAACCCGATACGGGTGAAGAAGCCCTGGAAATCTGCGAGACGCTGGTGCGTTCCAATGCCATCGACATAATAGTTGTCGATAGCGTGGCGGCGCTGGTGCCGCGCGCCGAGATCGAAGGGGATATGGGCGACGCGCATGTAGGGCTTCAGGCCAGACTGATGTCGCAGGCTTTGCGCAAGCTGACAGCCTCCATCGGCCGAACAGGGACAGCGGTGATTTTTATCAACCAGCTCAGGGAAAAAGTAGGCATCATTTTCGGCAATCCGGAGGTAACCCCCGGCGGGCGCGCGCTCAAGTTCTACAGTTCGGTAAGAATCGATCTGCGGCGTATAGAAACCATCAAGCAGGGCGACAAGGTTACCGGCACGCGCGTCAAGGCCAAGATTGTCAAGAACAAGGTAGCCCCGCCTTTCCGTATTGCGGAGTTCGACATTATGTTCGCATATGGCATCAGCCGCGAGGGCGACCTGATAGAACTGGGTGCCAAGCTGGATGTATTGAAAAAATCCGGAGCCTTCTTCTCTTATGGTGACGTTCGTCTGGGGCAAGGTAGAGAAAGCGCCAAGAATTACCTGAAGCAGAATCCTGAGCTGGCTCAGGAGATCGAGCAAAAGGTAAGAGCCGCAGCCGTCACCGCCAGCAACGTCGGTTTTACCGATAGCGAATGACCCTGTCCGCTCAGGCGGGCACGGGAAAAATTAACTGGCTTTTGTGACCAAGCTGGGGCGAGCGCCTCAGCTTGATTTGTTTTAGAAGGTTTCCAATGGCTGTAATAACACGTCTGGTGGCAAGTGGGGACAGATCCCAAAAAGTAAAGGTGTATCTCGACGGCGAATATGCTTTTAGCCTGGAACCTGATGTGGCTCTGGAGGCCGGGCTGCGCCCCGGTCAGCAGGTTGACCAGACGCAGATATCCGGACTGGAGAACAGTAATCAGCTCAGGCGGGCAATATCTTGCGCCTATAATCTGTTGTCGTTTCGCCCGCGCAGCGAGAAAGAGATTCGCCAGAAGCTGACGCAAAAGGGTTATAGCGTTGCTGTTATCGGTGAAACGCTGGATTATCTGAAAGAGAAAAAACTGATAGATGATGCGGCTTTTTCCCGTTACTGGATGGAAAACCGCTCTGCTTTCAGCCCGCGCAGCCAGCGGATGATACAACTGGAACTGCGGCAAAAAGGGGTTGCGGCAGAGTTAGCTGAAGCAACATCTGAAATGCTGGACGAAGAAGCTGCCGCTTACCAGTCAGGCGCGAAAAAAGCTTCGCGGCTGCCGGTAACGGATTATAATGAATTCCGCAGCAAACTTGGCGAATATCTCAGGCGGCGAGGATTCGGGTACGAGGTAATCAACCGCAGCGTCAGGCGGCTGTGGGAAGAACATGCTCATAAAGAGGAGTAACTCTTTTTGAAATAATTAATAAGGGATAATCGTCTATCCTCCCTGATCATCCCCCGGGCAGGATAGAAAGGAAGGGGGTTTTATAAATATATGACACCACAGGCAGCATTCATTGGTATTTTCGCAGGGTTTGTAATCGGAATTGTCTGCGGAGGGCTGGCCGCCCTTCTGTCGCGAGGCTTTTATGCCAACCGCCAGATACGCGCCGGACAAAAACGCGGGGCCCGTATTCTGGCTGAAGCGCGTAATGAGGCCAAAGCCGTTATTACGGAAGCCCGGGTTGAAATCGAAAGAAACAGGACTACTTCAGAAAATGAGGCGAGGGAACGCAGGGCTGAAATTCAGCGCCAGGAAAACCGCATTGTTCAGAAGGAAGCCCATCTTGACCACAAGCTGGAGGAACTGGAATCCCGCAACCGCCAGGTAGATTCGCGGGAAAAGGAACTGGATGACATAAGGGACGATCTCAGCCAGATAAAAGAAAAACAGCTTAAGGAATTGGAAGCTGTATCACGTCTTTCCAGCGACCAGGCCAAGCAGATACTGCTGGACCAGATGGAAGAAGAGCTGCGCGGAGAATCCGCCAGGCGCCTGCGCGAGTGGGAACAGCAGCTTAAAGAGGAAGCCGACGAGAGGGCGCGCAACATACTGTCTTCGGTTATCCAGCGCAATGCTTCGGAAGTAGTGACAGAAACCACGTCAAGCACGGTGCCTCTGCCTAACGATGAAATGAAGGGCCGTCTTATCGGCCGCGAAGGGCGCAATATCCGCGCGCTCGAACAGGCTACCGGCGTTGACCTTATTATCGACGATACCCCGGAAGCTGTGACCATTTCCAGCTTTGATCCGGTGCGCCGCGAAATAGCCAGACAGGCTCTCAGCAAGCTTATTCTGGACGGGCGTATTCATCCCACCCGCATAGAGGAGCTGGTTGCCAAGGCACGCGAAGAGGTGGAAGCCACCATGCAGGCCGCCGGCGAACAGGCTGCCATTCAGGTCGGCGTGCACGGCCTGCATCCCGAACTCATAAAATTGCTGGGCAGGCTTAAATACCGCACCAGTTACGGGCAGAATGTTCTGGCGCACAGCATAGAAGTGGCCGGCACCTGCGGCATGATAGCCGCGGAACTGGGCGCCAATATCATCATTGCCAAAAAAGCAGGATTGCTGCATGATATCGGCAAGGCCGTTGACCGCGAGGTAGAAGGCACTCACGCCGCCATCGGCGCCGATCTTGTAAAGCAATGGGACAAGAGCAAGGATGTGGTGCGAGGCGTAGCCGAGCATCATATGGATGTTATCGATGTCAGCATCTGGGGCTTTATCGTCTCGGCCGCCGATGCCATTTCCAGCGCCAGACCCGGCGCCCGCCGCGAAAGCCTCGACAATTATCTCAAGCGTCTCAGGAGCCTTGAGGAGATTGCCGATACCTTCAAGGGCGTGGATAAATCCTATGCCATTCAGGCAGGGCGCGAGGTGCGCATACTGGTCAAACCCGAAGAGATCGATGATCTGGCTGCCATGAGAATGGCGCGCGACATCGTCAAGAAAATCGAAGAGAGCCTCACCTATCCCGGACAGATAAAGGTGACGGTCATCCGCGAGCTTCGCGCTACCGATTTCGCCAAGTAGAAATCATAGATAGTCAGTATTGAAAAAGTCCGCCGCCTGTACAGGGCGGCGGCTTTCTTTTGTATTTAGCAGAATGTTTGTTATTGCTTTCTGGCAACGATAGCGAATTCGTCAGAGCGGCTGTCGAAAGGCGTGCCGGCTACATCGGAATAGTATTCGGCGATATCGAAACCATT
>CAYRSY010000029.1:0-2002 GCA_964427105.1 uncultured Dehalococcoidales bacterium | reverse complement strand
CCGCGTATTCCAGCGATGATTTGGAGAAGTCTATGCCTGTCACTCTGGCTCCCTTCTCCGCCAGCAGTGCGGCATATAGTCCCGGTCCGCACCCGAAATCAGCGATGCTGGTATGTTCTCCAAGCGCAAAATGAGACGCTATCCAGGTTGCCGAGAGTTCGATAAAGGATTTTTTCCGTGATGAAACATCTATGTTTTCATTCAGGTGATACTCAAGCATTCTTTTTGAAGTATGCGCGTTTGCCCACAGTCTGTCCGCAGAATAAAACTGGAATGGTTCGGGCCTGGAATTTATTGACATTAACTCTTTATACATACGGAAATCTCCTTCTTAATCAGTCGTTGAGGCCAAAATAACCGAACGATTATCCCTGTTATAAAACAGGCATAGCAACCTCACCATGCGATGAACAGGCGATACTTATACGCCAATCCGCGATATAAGATTATCGTTTGGAGGGATTTACAGCGGAGATTAGAGGATCATTTCGAGAGCATTATACGCTAGCCGTGGCATTCAGGCAAACTCTGGCGCATGAAATTATTGCCCTATTACCTTTCGCATGGCATAATATACTATTCCGTAAAGATTGGACCAAAATGAAAATACTGGCTATAGGCGACATAATAGGAAAACCGGGGCGGGATGCCGTAAAGGCTGTTCTGCCCGGCCTCAAACGCGACCTTAATATTAATCTGGTTGTCGCCAACGGGGAGAATCTGGCGGGGGGCATAGGGCTTACGCCTTCCACCGCCGATGAACTTCTGCTGGCAGGGGCGGATGTTATTACTTCCGGCAACCATATCTGGGCGCAGAAGGAGATTTTCCCCTTCCTCGACGGGCGCATGCCCATACTGCGGCCTCTCAATTATCCGCCGGGAGTGCCGGGCAGGGGCTATCTTACGTTCGGAAACGTGGCTGTGGTAAATCTTATAGGGCGCACCTTTTTCGTGGCGCACTACGACGATCCCTTCCGCTGTATGGACAGCCTGCTTGCGGAACTGCCGCCCGAAATAAAGATTGTCATAATTGATTTCCACGCCGAGGCTACCTCGGAGAAAATGGCGCTGGGGCGCTATCTGGACGGACGCGTCAGCGCGGTGCTTGGCACACATACGCATGTAGGCACTATAGACTCCCAGATTCTTCCGGGCGGCACGGCTTATGTAACCGATATTGGCATGACCGGCCCTCTCAACTCCATCATCGGCGATGATAACCAGGCGGTGCTGCAACGCTTTATGACTCAGATCCCGCAGCGGCTGAATGTCGCGGCGGAAAAGACGGTGGTGTTCAACGCCATACTGGTTGAGGTGGATGAGATGAGCGGGCATGCCGTCAGCATAGAACGTTTGCAGAGGGTGGTTGACGTATAATGGGCAAGACAGATCTGCATGTGCATACCAGCGCTTCGGACGGCAAGCACTCTCCCGCCGAGCTGGTAAAGCTGGCGGCAGGCAATGGCTTGAGCCTGCTGGCGATAACCGATCATGACACCGTGTCGGGCATTCCCGCCGCACTGGAAGCAGGCAGGGCTTTCCCCGATTTGAAAATCATCCCCGGCGTGGAGATAAGCAGCCATGCTCCCGGTAGCGAGGTGCATGTGCTGGGCTATTTTGTCGATTACGAAAACCCTGAGTTTCTCGCGCAGCTTGCCGAGCTGGGTGATTCGCGCCAGGACCGCGCCAGAGGCATTGTGGAAAAATTGCGCGGGCTGGGGTTGGATATTTCACTCGAACGCGTGCAGGAGATAGCTGGAGACGGCAGTATCGGGCGACCTCACATAGCGCAGGCTCTCATGGAAAAAGGCTATGTATCCTCTTTTCAGGAGGTTTTCACCAAATACATCGGGCAGGGCGGGCCGGCCTATGTCGAGCGTATAAAGCTTACTCCTGACGATGCTGTGGCTTTGATATTAAAAAGCGGGGGTCTGCCTGTGCTGGCGCATCCTTCCACCATCAACGATGCCGAAGCTGTCATAAAACGCCTTGCAGGCGCAGG
>CAYRSY010000028.1:0-18295 GCA_964427105.1 uncultured Dehalococcoidales bacterium | reverse complement strand
ATTTACTGGTAGCCAGAACACAAAAAGAATATAATCATGTACTGTCGTAGCGCAGGACAGCTTGATAGGATAGTGGCAATTCAGCTCAAAATTGATATAGTTTAGATACGCAGGATGCAGTATTATCGCGCTGAGCACGGGAACCCTCGCCATTCTTTGTGAGCGGAATCTCGGGAGATCACATCACTGTGACGGAGAAAATGCCGGAGTATTTTATTAATCTTCTGGAGAAAGATTTGCTATGGATGCTTTCGAATCTATCTTAAGCCGCAGGAGTATCAGGCATTTTGTTGCCAAACCTTTGCCTGAAGACATGATTAAAAAATTGCTGGATGCAGGAATGAGCGCGCCAACAGCCTGTGACCTTAAACCGTGGAGCTTCATAGTTATTACTGAAAGGGCTTTGCTGGATGAAGTACCCAAACAGCACCCTCATGCGGCCATGATGCCTGAAGCTCCTCTGGCAATTCTTGTATGCGGTGAACCGGACGCTTCGCGGTACTGGCAGCAGGATTGCTCAGCGGCGACTCAAAATATACTTTTAGCCGCCCATGCCCTGGGATTGGGCGCAGTATGGCTGGGGCTTTATCCCCGTGAACAGCGGGTAGCAGCTATCAGGGGTTTATGTGGAATCCCCGATAACATTATACCGCTGGCTCTGATTGCAATCGGCTATCCTGCTGAAAGCAAACCGCCGCTAAGCAAATACGACGAAGCCAAGATCCATCGCGACAGATGGTAAATATTCCGGTATTTGGAATATCCTGTCAGCATGCCCTGAATAAGACGTTTGATATTTTTCAGTTTCGTGCGCTGGCGGGGCACAGGATAGCGAACACGCTTACAACCGCGTGGAATCAGCTATTTGTGGGGGAATCCCGCGCCAGAGATTTGAACCGTTACCCTGTAAAAGATAGGAAATTCCAGATTTAAGGCTCATCTGGCACACTTTCCAGGTGGAGTCTTCGGGTAATATCAATCAAAAGCAAACGATATCTACCCGACAGCATGTTTCAAGTCCGGCTGCTATTTTAAAGAGGAGTATAGTCTCAACGCTGCATAAGAAGATAAGAGACCGGGAATAATTGTCTGCCGCATCAGGCGCGCACAGGCGGGAATCCGCAAGGTATTATCCTGACAGATTGGGACAAGTACCGCGATAACAGCGGATCATCGAGCCCTGCCAATCGAATACAGAGATAGCACCCCCAACCGCTATACTATCTGCGCATGATACTCTTGCAGAGACCTTATATCCACCTGACCTTCGCGGTAGGCTTCAATACCTTTGGCAGCCGCCATGGCAGCAGTCAGTGCAGTTATATAGGCGACGCGATGCGCTACTGCCGTCTTGCGGATATATGAATCATCATGTTTGCTTAATTTCCCGGCCGGCGTATTGATGATTATCTGAATTTCACCGTTTTTAATGGCATCCGAGATGTTTGGCCGTCCCTCAAATTCTTTCAGGATAATATCAGACAGTATGCACTGCGAAGCCAGATACGCCTGCGTACCGGCAGTAGCTTTTATCTTAAACCCCAGATTCACAAACCGTTTTGCCACTTCCCCGACCATCGCACGGTCACGCTCGGCGACGGTGATCAGGACAGTGCCCTGTGTCGGAAGAGGAATGATTGCCTCCTGTGCCTTCCAGAACGCCAGCCCGAAGGAACTGGAGATGCCCAGCACTTCACCGGTGGACCTCATTTCGGGGCCGAGAACCGGATCGACTTCCGGGAACATGTTAAAGGGGAATACGGCTTCTTTGACACCGAAATGTGGTATGGTTTTCTTCTTCAGGTTGAGATCAGCCAGCTTCTTTCCCATCATGAGTTGCGTGGCTAATTTAGCCATAGGTATAGCGCATACTTTGGATACCAGCGGAACAGTTCTTGATGCCCTGGGATTGGCTTCCAGCACATACACGACATCGTTGCATATGGCATACTGTATATTCATTATGCCTATCACGCTCAGTCCTTGGGCTATACGGCGGGTGTACTCCTCGATAGTATCCAGATGCTTTTGCGGAATGCTTATGGGAGGGATAACGCAGGCGGCATCGCCCGAATGAACCCCGGCATACTCGATGTGTTCCATGATTGCCGGAACAAAAACCTTTTCACCATCGCTTAAAGCATCTGCTTCGGTTTCGATGGCATTCTCGAGATAACGGTCTATCAATATTGGGCGATCTGGAGTGATACCGACAGCGGCAGTGACATACAGCCTCAGTTCTTCTTCGTCATGCACTATCTCCATGCCGCGCCCGCCGAGCACATAGGAAGGGCGAACGATAAGCGGGTAACCGATACGACCAGCCACGGTTAGAGAATCTTCCAGATTGCTGGCAGTGCCGGACTCCGGCATCGGTATGCCGTTCTGCTGCATCATAAGGCTGAACTGGCCGCGGTCAGAAGCAGTATCTATAGATTGGACCGATGTACCTATGATTCTGACACCGGATTTCTGCAATTCATCGGCAATGTTGAGCGGTGTCTGCCCGCCGAACTGGACTATTACGCCCAGCGGTTTTTCTTTCTGGTAAATGCTGATCACATCCTCGACAGTAAGCGGTTCGAAATAGAGTTTGTCCGATGTATCATAATCCGTAGATACCGTTTCGGGATTGCAGTTCACCATAATGGTCTCATATCCCATTTCGCGCAAAGCGAAAGCGGCATGCACGCAGCAATAATCGAACTCTATACCCTGTCCTATGCGGTTAGGGCCTCCTCCCAGTATCATTACCTTTTTACGGCCGCTTACCTGCGCTTTATCGGCGCCATTATAAGTTGAGTAGTAATAGCAGGCGTTTTCCGCGCCGCTTACGGGTATGTAATCCCAGGCTTCGAGCATACCCAGTCTGATGCGGTGTTCCCTGATCTCTTTTTCCGTCAGGCCAAGCAGTTTGGCCAGATATTTATCCGCAAATCCGTCCTTTTTCGCCTGTATGAGCATGCCGTCAGGCAGTTTTTCTCCCTTGAAACCCAGGATTTTTTCCTCAAGCTCTACCAGTTCTTTCATCTGCTGGATGAACCAGGGTTTTATGTGCGTTTTTTTGTAGAGTTCGCTGATATCGGCGCCTTTGCGCAAGGCCTCGTACATGACGAACTGGCGCTCGCTGGTGGGATATTTCAACAGAGCCATGAGCTCCTCAAGTGACTTTTTGTTGAAATCCTTGGCAAAACCGAGCCCGAAACGCCCGTTTTCAAGGGAGCGGATGGCCTTCTGGAAGGCTTCCTTGTAGTTCTTGCCGATGCTCATCACTTCACCGACCGCCCGCATCTGCGTGCCCAGGCGATCCTGTGAATTGTGGAACTTTTCAAAAGCCCAGCGGGCAAATTTCACTACGACATAATCGCCGGAGGGCGTATATTTTTCAAGGGTCCCATCACGCCAGTAAGGGATCTCGTCAAGAGTGAGTCCGGCGGCCAGTTTGGCGGATACCAGAGCGATAGGAAAGCCGGTAGCCTTTGAAGCCAGCGCAGACGAGCGCGACGTTCGGGGATTTATTTCTATAATCACGACACGGCCGGTTTCAGGGTTGTGGGCAAACTGGATATTGGTACCGCCTATAACGCCTATCTTCTCAACTATACGGTACGAATAATCCTGCAGGCGTTTCTGCAATGTGTCATCGATGGTCATCATGGGCGCCGTGCAGAAAGAATCGCCGGTATGCACCCCCATAGCATCTACGTTTTCGATAAAACATACCGTAATCATCTGGTTCATGGAATCGCGGATTACCTCCAGTTCCAGTTCCTCCCAGCCCTCGACGGATTCCTCGATGAGCACCTGCCCGATAAGGCTGGCAGATATTCCGCGGCTGGCAATAACCCGCAATTCTTCGACATTATAGACAAGGCCGCCGCCGGTTCCGCCCATGGTATATGCCGGCCGCACTATAACCGGGAATCCCATTCCTGTAGCTATAGTTTCCGCCTCTTCAACCGAACAGGCTGTTTTACTTTTGGGCATCTCAATGCCCAGTTCTTCCATGGTAGCCTTGAAAACCAGCCTGTCTTCGCCGCGTTTTATGGCATCCGGGGCTACTCCGATAACTTTAACATTGTATTTTTCAAGGATACCTCGCTCCGCCAGGCTGGAACTCAGGTTGAGTCCCGTCTGGCCGCCGAGATTAGGCAGAATAGCGTCCGGACGCTCCTTTTCGATTATTCTGGTCATTGATTCAATATTGAGAGGTTCGATGTAGGTTATATCTGCCATATCGGGATCGGTCATAATGGTAGCCGGATTGGAATTTACGAGGATGACCTTATACCCCAATGCCTTTAATGCCTTGCAGGCCTGTGTTCCCGAATAATCAAATTCGCACGCCTGACCGATAATAATCGGCCCTGATCCTATAATCATTACCTTGTTGATGTCGCTGCGTCTAGGCATAGTTTTATAAATCCTCGTTCTTATCTTCCGACCATTGGATTTCCTGAAAAGGCTCTACCAGATACCTGTCGATTTCACCCTGAATAAAACTGTCGCCAAAAAGTTCCTTGAGAGAGCTGACCAGCGCCGGAGGCGGGTCTATCAATCCCTGCTTCAGGCGCACCAGATCATCAAGGAGTATACACGGGGCTTGTTTTGAATTATAAGAATAAACAGGTAATTGACCCAGACTATGCTGGATAAACTCGTAGGCTTGCCTGCGGGTTTCATATCGGGTCATTTTGCGCATAAAGTCTAATTAGATGACGCGTTGTTGTCAAGAAACCAAGCAGCCTGCGCTATGATTGAGAGGCATCCGGTTGCGATTGAAACGGAATAGAGCGGATCAAGCTACAGCAACGGCAGATACACACCCCGTGCATTTCTACAGGGACAATGTTCGCTTCTGTTTATATTTATGAATGAAACAGCTTGCTTAAAAATATACCCGCGCGTTACTCCTGATACGGAATAACCAGCCAGCCGGCTGGCCCCGAAACCAGCATAACTCTGCGCCCCTGAGCGGACCGGATTTGATTGGCGATAGAGGCTATTTCATCGTCCGTGGCATCGGAATAATGGATTTCCGACAAAGAGCGCAGGACTTTGATGCGGTAGCCCAAAGCAGCTTCGAGCTTTTCAGCCAAACCGGCAGCGCTCTCGGGAACAATGAGAGAAACTTCTTTATGCGCTGCGACCGCTTCAGCCCCCAGTTTCTGGTCGGCTTTTATCACGCTCCAGAAATACACCAGTAAAGGTATAGATACCGCCAGCGATTGTATGCTCCACTTGATGCTGCGCAGAAAATCCGCAGAGCCCCCCTGGAGTATGGCATTTAGCAGCATATACACCAGATTCACGAGCGCGGCGACAGTTGCCAGAATAGATGCTCCGAGGACAATGTACAGGAATACCCGTCTTGAACGAGCGCGGCGTTCCGCGTCGCCTCCGGCAAACACCATCTTAAGCACATTGCTCCAGAAATACACCCATATGGGTACGCCGACAACAAGCAGCGCCAGGCTGGCGCTCAATTGACCCTGCCACCAACCGGAGGTATTGAGTATTATACCGGGACTTACCGCGCTGATTATCCAGTCAAGCAAAATACCTGTAAGAACCACCAGCCCGGCAACCAGAGTGCCGAGGCTTATAAATGACATAAGATAAAGATATATTCGCCGCGCTGAAAATTGCTTCCCGGCATTTGTTTCAGCCTCCTCCTGTGCCATACGCTGATGATAAAACCATACCCCCGCTGCTACCAGCACGGTCGGGAGCGTCCAGTTGAGAAAACGGAAATAAACTCCCCCGTCAGAGGAAAGCCCGAAGAAATAACCCGCGAGCCAGTAAAGCATGGTAGTAAAAGCCACCAGCCCTGCAATGGCGCTGCCAGGTATGGCAAACAGATAATAATAGACCTGACGCAGTGTGGAACCCGCATCTCCGCGCGCCATTTTAAACCAGAAAAACCACCATGCTACACCGCCGACAAGGGCGCCGCTGAGGTTTTCTGACACGGCGTTCCAATAATTGCCTGCCACAAGAGAAGGAGTCCAGAAGGGCAGGAACGAACCCGTACTGCTGATGAACTGCACGACGTTAACGGCAAGCAGCGACAAGCCCCAGGCAGAAAGTATATAGATATACCATCGCCGCAGTGTCAGGGCGGCAGACGTGGGATGCCCTTCTCTTTCCGATAAACGCCAGTGAAAATACCATACAGCAGCTGCGGCTATAAAGGTCGCCAGCCGCATGGGCGGATAGTCAGAGCTTCTGAATCCGCCAAACATCCAGTTGAAAGTATCTATGGCCGCAGCCAGTCCGATGAGAGCAGAGATTGCTTGAATAAAATTGAGGTATAGTTTGCGGAAGGCAGCGCCGGTTTCAAAAGGATTGGCAGCTACATTCTTCTGAATACTATGCCAGAAGCCCCACCAAACGCCCCCGCCAATGAGTATCATGGCCAGACTGAGGCTGAACTGCCGAACATTGACATCGTCCCCCGCCAGCGTCACGGGCTGCGTCGCGCCAAGCAGGGCCAATAACAGGCCGATCAGCCGCCCCACTCCCACCGCCAGCAGGACAAGCGCCACCAGCGATACCAGATAAAGATAAACGCGTTTTGCTGTAGTCATCTCTTCACCTGCCTGTAGTTAATAGATCCACCAGACCCAGGTCGGCGAGGTTATTTTCCATGAGCCGCTTATGCGTTCCAGAATAAATATCACATGGTTTGAATTTACAGGATTGTCGAAGGGGCTGCCGCTTCTGAATACCTCTACCACCACTTCTACAGTGGCATTATCCCCACTGGTATCGCTCTGTGCCAGCGTTACACGGTAAGCCGGACGCTCGGAGGGGTAGTTGAAAGACATCTGCCAGTTTTCATAGGTCAACTTTTCATCAGGCAGAGGCGAAAGATAGTTGAAGGCATCGAGGTATTCCCCGTCTTCAATGGCCATCAGGTAGCGCTGCACCGTACCTTCCGGGGAATCCACAGAAAGCATTTCCACAGGCTTGTTGCCGACGAGGAGCACCAGCAGTAAAGTCACCAGCGCCAGCAGGCCTACAGCCCCGGCAAATATAGCCAGCAAACGTTTTGATGATTTCATGCCCATACCTCACATCCGCTCATATCATGCCGAAACGGAAAATTCAGCCTCAATATCGATGATATACTACACCAGTACAGTTGTAAAGCTGAGAGACTTCAAATAAAACCATCACAGGTTAATATCGGGTTTGCCGGACATTAAAACAAAACAGGGGGCATAGTATGTTATGCTCCCTGCATCGCGGCAATCTGCCGGATAAAACAATTAAATGCTGCTGATGTTATTTGGTCTCTTGTGCCAGGGCATCGTTAAGCATTTTTACAATCTCGGCTTTGCCGGGCACTCTGCCCGATGCCTTTACTTCTCCATTTATGACCAGCCCGGGAGTTGTCAGTATGGGGTATTCCAGTATCTTTACCATCTCCTGTATATACTCAATATCTGCATCGATATTTTGTTCTTTGACGACTTCGCGCACCAGTTTGTCGAGCATATGGCATCTGGCGCAGCCGGGGCCAAGCACTTTTATATTCATTTTTCCTCCTTACCTTAAAAAGAACATACCCAAAGTATAACCCGTCAGGGTAGCCATTACCACAACCAGTCCGACATAGGTGAGGGTTTTTTTCCATCCTATAAGGCTCCCCAGTACCAGTATGCTCGGAATGGAAAGAGCCGGATCAGCCAGCAGCATCGATACTACCGGGCCTTTGGTCATGCCGAGATCCATGAACATCCGCATAAGCGGGACCTCGGTGAGAGTAGAAAAATAGGTAGCCGCCCCGAAGAGCGAGACCCCGAAGTTAGCAAGAAGCGTGTTCTTGCCGGCAAAGGCGGAAACCCAATCGGATGGAATCAGAACACGCAGCATGCCGGAAAAGAAAACGCCGCCTATCAGCCAGGGGAAAATCTTTTTAGTGAACAGAAAGGTTTCTTTCATCCACAGCTTGATTTCATCCAGCGTGAACCAGCGCCAGAGAACAAATCCCAGCACTGCAAAGAATATAGCAGCTACGATCCAGTTCTTGGAGGCTAGAAAAACCAGTATCCCGATTAGCGTACCAAAGAATATTAGCTGCTGCCACCAGGGTTTGCCCGCAGGTTCCTGTTCCAAAACTGCGAAAGCTTTTTCTGATTGCTCATCTCGCTGCTTCTTCTCTCGTGAAAAAATCAAGGCCATCAGCAGGCCGACAATGGCCGCGAAAGCGACCGCCCCCACCGCCCGCGCCACGCCGATATCGTAGCCCAGCAGGCGGGCTGAATAGATGATGGCGAGGATGTTAATAGCCGGGCCGGAATAGAGGAATGCTATAGCGGGGCCGAGGCCGGCTCCGCGTTTATAAATGCCGCCAAATATCGGCAACACAGTGCAGGAACAAACCGCCAGCACGGTGCCGGAGACGGAAGCCACTGCATAAGCAACGAACTTGTTGGCTTTGGGGCCGAAATACTTGAGAACTGTAGCCTGTGAAAAGAACAGCGTGATGGCGCCGGCGATGAAAAAGGCCGGCACGAGGCAGGTCAACACATGAAACGAAAGATAGTCCACCAGCCCGTACCAGCCGCCTTCCAGCAAATCAAGTATAAACGACATAAAAACCTCTCTCAGCTTGTGCGGCTACTTACAATCATAAATGCGCATTTACGCTTTTACTTTATTATATCTTACCACAGGAAAATGTTTTGTCAATAGCGTGGCTGCTGCAAGATTATGGAAGTCTGAAAACGGCAACACATTGGCACAAACAGAAAGGGCAGGTTTAAAACCTGCCCTTTTTTGACTAACCGGAACACCGGCAAGCACAAAACGCATCAGTCTGCCGCCGCCACTTCGAACTGGCTATTGTACAGCGAGGCATAGAACCCGTTCGCAGCCAGCAGTTTTTCATGATTCCCCTGCTCCACAATAGCGCCGTCACGCATGACCAGAATTATATCGGCGTTATGAATAGTGGACAGGCGGTGAGCGATGATAAAACTGGTGCGCCCGGCCATAAGCTGATCCATAGCTTTCTGGATAAGCACTTCCGTGCGCGTATCAACCGAACTGGTCGCTTCGTCGAGTATCAGGATTTTCGGGTCAGTCAGGAGTGCGCGCGCAATGGTCAGCAGCTGTTTTTCACCCTGGGAGATATTGGAGGCTTCTTCATTGATCACCGTATCGTAGCCACCCGGCAGCGTGCGCACGAAGTGATCTACAAAGGCTGTTTTCGCAGCCGCCACAACCTCTTCATCGGCAGCTTCCGGCCTGCCGTAGCGAATGTTATCTCTGATGGTGCCGTTAAACAGCCACGTATCCTGCAGCACCATGCCGAACATGCGTCTGAGATCACCGCGCCGCATGTCGCGCACATCCACACCATCCACAGTAATGGACCCGCGGTTCACATCGTAAAAACGCATCAGCAATTTCACCATGGTGGTCTTTCCGGCTCCGGTGGGGCCAACGATTGCCACCTTCTGACCGGGCTTTATATCGGCTGAAAAGTTGTTGATGACCTGCTTGTCGGGGCTGTAACCAAAATAGATATCCTTGAAACCTACATTCCCCTCTATCTTTGCAGGGATTACAGGATTAACGCTGTCAGCCGTCTGTTCCTCTTCGGCCAGGAATTCGAAAACCCGTTCAGCAGAGGCAGCAGTTGACTGCATGACGTTTGCGATTTGCGCTGCCTGCACCAGCGGCTGGGTAAAGGAGCGCACATACTGGATAAACGCCTGTATGTCGCCCACTTTTATGGTGCCCCGCACCGCCAGATAGCCTCCCAGTATGGATATTCCCACATAACCCAGATTACCGATGAAATTCATTATCGGCATCATCATTCCGGAGAGGAACTGCGACTTCCAGGCAGATCCGTACAACACATCGTTGAGGCCGGTGAACTTTTTTATCGAGCGCTCCTCGCCGTTATAAGCGCGGACCACATTATGCCCGGCATACATCTCCTCGACATGGCCGTTCACATGTCCCAGATATTCCTGCTGCTGTTTGAAATAACGCTGCGAGGCTTTGGCCACAACAGCGATAAGAACAAGGGATATCGGTATTACCGCCAGCGCCACCAGCGTCATCATCCAGCTTATGCTGAACATCATGACCAGCACGCCGATAAGCATGGTTACTGAGGTAACGATTTGCGAGAGGCTCTGATTGAGCGTATTGCCAACGGTATCGACATCGTTGGTAACGCGCGAAAGAACCTCGCCGTAGGTGCGCGTATCGAAGTATTTAAGCGGCAGCCTGTCTATCTTTTCAGAAATATCCTTTCTGAAGCGATAGGTAACCTTCATTGCTACGCCGGTCATCAGCCATCCCTGTATATAGCTGCAGACGGCGCTGATGACATACAGGATGAGCAGCAGCAGTATAATATTGCCGATATAGGCAAAATCGATGCCGCTTCCCTGGTGAGTTACCTTGGCTACGATGCCCTCGAACAGCCTGGTTGTGGCATTTCCAAGTATCTTCGGCCCGACTATGCCGAACACAGTGCTGGTAATAGCAAAAACAAACACCGCAACCATGGTCAGACGGTAAGGCTTCATATAGGATAACAGATTGCGCAAAGTGGCCTTGAAATTTCGAGCCTTCTGCCCGCCTGCCGCCATCATGCCGCCGGGGCCTGCGTGCTGGCCGAACGGACCGCCGGATCGGGAAACTTTCCTGGAATTATTGATGTTGTTGTTCTGCGGGCTCATTGCGCCAACTCCTTCTCTGAAAGCTGGGAAAGCGCCAGCTCGCGGTAAACCTGGCAGGTCTGCATCAGCTCTTTATGGCTGCCAACACCAGCTACGGAACCCTTATCCAGTACAATTATCTGATCAGCCTTCAATACAGTGCTTATACGCTGGGCCACAATGAGTAAAGCGGCATCACCCGTGTCTTTTTTAAGCGCTTTTCTGAGAGCCGCATCGGTCTTGAAATCAAGCGCCGAGAAGGTATCATCGAAGATATAAATCTCCGGTTTCCTGGCCAGCGCGCGGGCGATGGAGAGACGCTGTTTCTGGCCTCCCGAAAAGTTGGCAGCGCCTTCGGATACCGCAGTATCGAAGCCATTTTCGCTGGCTCGAATAAACTCCAGTCCCTGTGCCGTTTCAGCGGCCTTTTCTATGTCGGACATGGGAGCGTCTTCAGCGCCATAACGGAGATTGCTTTCTATAGTCCCGGAAAAAAGCAGGCTCTTCTGGGGCACATACCCAATCTTGTCGCGCAGATCATGCTGCGTCACCTCACGCACATCAATACCATCCACCAGCACAGCCCCCTCGCTCACATCATAGAAGCGCGGGATAAGATTTATAAGAGTGCTTTTTCCGCTGCCGGTGCTGCCGACAAAGGCCGTGGTCTGTCCGGCAGCAGCCGTGAAGTTTATATCTTTCAGCACATAGTCTTCAGCCCCGGGATAACGGAAACAAACATTCCTGAATTCCACCCTGCCGCTGACATTCTCAGCATAGTTCCGCGGCCGGTCGGGATCGTTGATTACGGTGTCCGTTTCGATAACCTCGGCAATACGTTCGGCAGATACCGAAGCCCGCGGCAGCATTATAAACACCAGCGAAACCATCAGGAAGGAGAATATTATCTGGATGGCATATTGCATAAAGGCCATCATGTTGCCTACCTGCAGGTTGCCGGCATCTACCTGATGGGCGCCCACCCATATAACCAGCAGCGTAACCCCGTTCATAAGGAACATCATGGCAGGCATCATAAAAACCATAACACGGTTTATAAAAAGATTTATTTTTGTGACATCCGCATTGGCGCGGTCGAATTTCTTTTCTTCATATTTTTGGGTATTGAAAGCGCGTATGACCATCAAGCCTGTGAGTATTTCGCGCGTTACCAGATTCAGGCGGTCAACCAGTTTTTGCACCAGCTTGAACCGGGGAATGGCTATTGAGAAAGCAGTGCTTATAAGAGCCAGGAGAATACCGACAGCGGCGGCGATTATCCATGACATGGAAACATCCTGCCTCAGCGCCATTATGATGCCGCCTATGCCCATCATCGGGGCATAGAACACCATCCGCAGCAGTATCACCAGAACCATTTGTATCTGCTGGATGTCATTGGTAGATCGCGTTATGAGCGAAGCCGTCGAAAACTTGTCGAACTCGGTATTGGAAAAATCAGTCACCTTGCGGAAAAGCTTAAGACGGACATCCCGGGAAAAGCCTGCGGCTACCCGCGAAGACAGATACCCGACAGTTATCGAACTTGCGGCGCTAAGCAGCGCCAGCGCCATCATCAAGCCCCCTATGCGCAGCATATAATCCATCTGCAAGTTGGAAAGACTGATGCCTACAGTCTCATATTCTACAGCAAGATAAGCAGCGGACGACTGGGTAATGATGCTTTCAGGCATTGCTTTGAGTTGCGTATCTACTCCTTGCAGCATCGCTTCCAGTTGCTCAGCCGGCAATTGGGAAATAAAGACAAAGGGATCCACCCCGTCCGGCAGCGTTATGCCTTCCGGCATGTATTGCGCAAGTCCCTGCTGCTCGATAGCGTAAACAATCATAATGGACTTGCCGAAAATACCATCCAGCTTTTCCAGTTCGCTTTCGCCGGCAATATCCAGCTTATACACCGGCTCGATGGCCAGCACAGAATAACTCTCTAAATACTTGTCATAATCTTCGCTGGAGAGAGTTTCTTTATCGAGCAGGACATATGACTGACCGACGGTATTTTTATCACTGCCGCTCATGAAGAGCATGAGCCGTTCCATTTCGCTGGCGCGGATGGCAGACGGCACGCTGTTTTCTATGCCGTGCTGCTGCACTCCGATATTGATGATATCGGACATGTAGCTGGGCAGCGAGAGTTCGGAGATAGCCTGCACGAACAGCAATATGAAAATGACCAAAACAAGCCATGCAAACGGCTTCAGGAATTTTATCAATTTTCGCATTCAGTTAATTTCCCTTCGTTCACCCGCTCATAACATGAAGGTTGCGAGCCTGTATCTTAACCTCATGTAAATTACGCTTTGTTTAATCCCACAGTTTTCGGATAATGGTTAGTTTGGAGCCGTATCCTGCTTTTGAGCCTTCGCAGCCTTGAGGAAAGCCTTCAGTCCCAGATACAGATGGTTAAGTTCCTCTTCACTTAGTGTTGAAAGCACCTTTGCAGAGTGCCCCGAGGCATGCTGCTCCAGATTTTCCACTAATTTTTTGCCTTCCTGTGTCGGTTCCAAAAATATGACGCGGCGGTCCTGCGCGTTCTCTATACGCTGCACCAACCCCCGATTTATCAATCCCTTAATGATCCCTGTAATATTGGCAGGTGTAACATCAAAGGTTTCAGCCAGTTTCTTGGAACTCATTCTTTCATTCTCGACAATACAAAAAAGCAGCTTGACCTGTGAAGCGCCCAGGCGTAGAGTTACCCAGTGCGGAGCGGCATGTCGGCGCATGGTCTTGGCCATCTCCCGCTGCAATTCAGTTATCTTTCTGATACTGTCGCTTTTTCCCATTATGGTTTCCACGTCCATTTAGTTAATTTTAAATTAATAGTTTATCTTTACTTAACTATTCTGTCAAATCATATAACAGGCAGCATTTTTATATAGTTCCGATGCTATATGCCGGCAGCAGCCTCTCCATCAAGACCATAAAAAGAACGGTCCGAGCATTCCCCGCCTCATATCATATTATTGCGATATATCGTAACATAGCGTAAGGAAAACGGCAACTTCTTTCAGGGTCGCCTTTCTTTCATCCCTCCTGAAAAAGGAGAAAAAAGCTCTTCAAAAAGAAGAGCCCGCATTGTTTAATGCGGGCTCTTTTCAGGTCAACCTGATTTTTTACTTGCCGGCGATACCTCTGGCTATATCTCCGAGAACAGGTACTTTAAATTCTTCGCCCTGATAGGCTTTATACATAAGAACCAGCCAGAGTATAAAAGTCACTAACCCGACAAGCGCACTTAATAAAGTGAAAAACCAGTTCCAGGGAAGGACATTCAGTATGATGCCCAAAATACTGAGAATCCCAAACACCACTATCGATTGTGCAGCATGGAATCGCACGAACTTGCTGTTTTTCTCAATAATCAGAAACACGATGCCAGTTAACCAGCCCATTACATAGCATAACAGACCCGCGATATTGGCCTTCATCCCCGTCGAGGAATCCCCGGCATTCGCCTGAGGCTGCCCCATATACTGCATCCCGGGCTGCTGATATCCACCGGTCGGCTGACCGTAGGCGGGCGGAGGCGTCTGATTCTGAGGCGGAGGTTGATACTGAGCCTGAGGCGGCGGCTGGTACTGCGGCTGGGGCGGCGGGGGAACAGCAGCAGGAGACTCCTGTGCGGCAGGCACGCGTGTAGCGCCACATGATCCGCAGAATTTATCGTTATCTCCAACTTTGGCTCCGCAATTGGCACAAAACGGCATATTATCCCTCCCTGTTTGATTTTTACTTATTATAACATGTAACCAGATACTTTTGAGCAACTTTTAATGCTTTTGTTGTGCAAAATTAATGATATATAAAAATTTTGCATCCATTGACAAGCTTCAGACAGAAATCAGTCGGGATAACATGCAAATCAAGGCTGGAGATCCTCTGCCTTTTCATTTCATAGATGGAGGCAAGGCAGGACGTCCCCTGTCGCTATGCTGAACCCGTCTTATTCCCTGCCTCACGCGCCTTGTGCCACTCTGCTTTAATTGCCAAACCGAGCTCTCTGACTCCCGGCTGAGAATACGAATGCAAATTGAGTTGTTTCAGGAGATTGGCGATGGCTGAATCCAGTTCTACCTCAGTCACATCTGCCAGGCTTCGCTGAGGCGGTTCACCGGCCTTGTTCTTGCCGCAGGCCAGCTTGTACTGACAAAACTCTTCCTCGACGATTTCTATGCCGCCGCTTCCGGTAGCTACCATATACGACCCCAGATCCTGGCTGGCATCTTCGGAAGCGCTCAGACGCTCCATGCATCTGCGGCAAACCTTCAGGCGGTTAGCCATTACATTCCCCCCGGTATATTATACAACCTTCAGGATAACCCGTTGGATAAGCGCAAGAGCTTCATCTATATCAACGGCCTTTATCATGCGGTGGGTCACTGCACGCACACGGCGGCCTCCGGGATAAGTGAACAGCACGCCGTGTTCATGCATGAGCCTGATGAATGCAGCGGCCTCGATGTCTGGAGGCGGCTCGAACATAACTATATTAGTCTGCGCAGGCTCTGCTTTCATGCCTTTTATTGAGGCAATGCCCGACGCCAGCTTTTTGGCATTGGCATGGTCTTCAACCAACCGTTCGGTCATTGTCTCGATAGCCACAATACCCGCAGCCGCGATAACGCCCGCCTGCCGCATGCCTCCCCCCACCATCTTGCGCAGCTTGCGCGCGCGGCTGATGAAATCTTTTGACCCGCACAACAGAGAGCCTACCGGCGCGCTGAGCCCCTTGGAAAGGCAAAAGCAGACAGTGTCGGCAGGCGCTGCCAGAACGGCAGCGGGGATGCCCAGAGCTGCTTCAGCGTTGAAAATACGCGCCCCGTCCAGGTGGACTTTAAGACCGTGAGCGTGCGCCGTGCCGCATATTTCCGCCATGTATTCTGCAGTGAGAACTGCTCCTCCGCAGCGGTTGTGCGTGTTCTCCAGGCACAGCAACGTAGTAGGCGGATAGTGGATGTTCTGAGAACGGATAGCGGTTTCCACTGCGGCAATATCCATGGTGCCATCAGCCTTGTTTTGAACCGTGCGCATGACCACGCCGCCCAGAGCTGCAGCCCCTCCCACCTCGTTCCAGAAGATATGAGCCTCGCTGCCGAGGATTATTTCGTCGCCGTGCTTTGTCTGCGACAACACTGCCAGCAGATTAGACATGGTGCCGCTGGGAGTGAAGAGAGCGGCTTCCTTGCCCATCCTCTGCGCTGCCAGCTCTTCCAGTCGATTGACTGTGGGGTCTTCGCCGAAAACATCGTCGCCCACTTCGGCTTTATGCATAGCCTGCCGCATTTCGTCGGTCGGATGAGTGACGGTATCACTGCGCAGATCTATGGTTTTCATATCATAATCTCCTTGAATATCGCACGGATCAAGAGATGCTGTTGTATCCTTATCGCCTATTGAAATCATTTTAAGCCATACCGAGGCAATAAACAATCGGCAAAACATGAAGGGGCGGATTTAATACCCGCCCCTTGCGCCTGATTTTGTATCGACTTTGAGTTTACTTTTCGGTCTTATCGCCCATCAGATTGCCGATGACATTCACCAGCGAGGAACCGGAGGGCACTACTATCTTGGAATTCGCGGAAAGAGATTTCTCCACCGCCTCCAGTTTGCGCAGTATTTGGGCGTTGCCCTTGAAATACGTATCAGCGGCTTCATTGACCAGTTTGATAGCTTCGGCCTCACCCTCGGCTCTCAGGATGGTTGACTGTTTTTCAGCCTCCGCCAGTTTTATAACGGCGCGGCGCCTGCCGTCAGCTTCGGTTTCAGCGGCAGTGGCGGTATCTATAGCGGCTATCTTTTCGTTCTCAGCCTTGACCACCTTGTTCATGGTAGCCTGAACGTCCTGGGGCGGATTGATTTCCTTCAGCTCGGTGCGTATGATGGCAATGCCCCATTTCTGGGTCTCGGAATAGAGCGTTTCATAAAGTGCCATATTTATGCGGCCTCTTTCGCTGTTAGCCGAACGCAGAGTCAACGTGCCTATAATATTGCGCAGCGTCGTGCGCGCCAGATTGACTATCTGGTATTCGTAATTGCGCACGTTGTACTGGCAGGATTTAACGTCCTCTTCGGAGTCTTTCACCTTGAAGTACACCTGGGCGTCAACCGTGGCGTTGAGGTTATCGTTAGTTATGATTTCCTGCGGCTGGGCATCCACCATTTGCTCGGTGATATTCACCAGATACATTTTTTCGGCAATAGGGATAAGGAAGTGCATTCCGGGAGGCGCGAAGCGGTTATATTTGCCGAAGCGCTCGATCAGTCCGCGCTGGGTGGGGCGCACTATCTTGATCATCGAAGAAACAAAAAGCCCCAACACAATAATGACAATGGCAATAATGACAAAAACCAGAAAATCTTCCATGTTTAACTCCTTATTATATTATTAAGCGGCTGTTCTTAGCCTTATACAGGGTTATTTATCACCGGTTGCGGAGGATATGCGGGTTCGATTCTGTCAAACTCCTGTTTGCCCATGGCAACCAGCACGATAGAAGCAATTCCAAGCGGCAAAAAAGTTATGCAGCCGGCAATAGCTCCCGCAAGAGCCCAGCCCCAGCGCTTCCTCTGAATGGCAAAGATGCCGCCGACTATTCCCAGCACCGCCGCCACCAGAGCAATCAATGCCATGCCGCCGTAAATAACAGCCAGCATGATTACCATTTGCTCTTCAGACACACCGGAACCATAGAAAATGCTTTCGTCAGTGAAAATAGATGAAACCATAAAGGTTACCATCAGTAACATCAGCCCCACAACCACCCCTATTGCTCCCGCTATGATAGAAAGGATTCCGCCTACTGTGGATTTTTGCACGAGACTTCATACCTCCTCGCATTTTGAATTAAAGCAGAAAGGCTACTCTCAACCCGCTCAAATGTTACCACCTGGAGGAATGCTCCGCAATAGCCCTTTCAGTAACTGCTGTCTGCTATTCTTCTCACTTCCTCCAGCATGATAGCGCATCATCTGTGAAAAAGCCTCCATACCCATTTACAACCCGGATTTCAATCTTCCACGAGGTGCAAATGCGTATAGCCCTCTTTATCCCTCACCTTGTCGTAAATAAGCCGTGCGCAGGCAATATCCTGAATAGCCAGCCCTGTGGCATCGAAGACCGTTATTTCCCTGTCGCTCGAACGCCCCTGTTTAAGACCGGCCACCAGGTCTCCCAGCGAACCCCTGATGCGGTTCGGATCGAGCAGCCCGCTGTCGAGCGGCACATTTATTTCGCCGGAGGTGCTGGCCTGGCGCATGTCGTCCACAAAGATGACCGCTTCGTTCAGGATTTCCGTCTCCAGTTCCTGCTTCCCGTGGGCATCGGCGCCGATGGCATTAATATGAACACCGGGCTGTACCCATTCCTTCTTAACCACAGGCTGATGTGCAGGCGTGGTCGTGCATACTATGTCCGCCGCGAGTGTATCCGGCAGCGGAGCAGCCTCAATACGATATTGCGGGAAAGCGTGTACCAGTCTGCTCACCGCCGCTTCGGATATATCATAAACTTTGATGAGCTTGAGGTCGTAGATAGCCGCATGCGCCATAAGCTGCGTATATGCCTGCCGCCCCGCCCC
>CAYRSY010000027.1:16286-18388 GCA_964427105.1 uncultured Dehalococcoidales bacterium | reverse complement strand
GGTATCCGCTGTTTCGCCGTGAACGGTTTCTCAAGCCTCCAGACATCGGACTCGAACCCTGTTGCGGCCGCGAGGCGTTCTTCGTCCGTCGGCGTCCATTCAAACTGGATGCTGTCCAGGCGAAGCTGGGAGAGAAAACGCGACTCGGACGTTCCCACGCCGCCGATGCATCCGAGGTCGCACGCCCGGCATTCGATATAATCCACGCCGGAAAGACGCCCGAGTTCCAGCTCGGTCAGAAGGTCCTTCGTATTCCGCAGTCCGGAGACGGAAATCGTCGTCAGCGGACGCTCCGAAAAGGCCTGGATGTGCCGGCACTCTCCGCCCGAGACGGACCAATGCAGCCATCGCCGGTTCGGCTGCGCCGGAAGCGATCCCGTCACCTTCGGACTCCCCGCGAGAATATCGCGGATCAGCCTGCGGACCGAAATCGAATACGACATCGTGCTCTTTTCCCGTCCCTCCGGCGCATGAACCAGCGTCGTCTTCGCAGGGCACGGAACCGCCATCGTAACGGGATCGTCCCGTCCGGTCCTCTGCTTCCACAGGAGCACTCCTATTTCGAGCGGAGACTCAACGGGCACGATGCGCCCGACAAGTTCGGGAAAATTGATCTGAATGAGCCGGAGAACGGCGGGGCAATAAGTCGAAATGAACGGGAGCCGTTCGCGGCTTTCCGTCTCGAGAAGTTTCGCGATCGCGTAGGCGGTGATATCGTACGCGGCCGCCTCGTACTCCGTCAGGTCTTCGATTCCGGAACTCTGAAGCGCCTCTTTCATAAGCGCCGGGCGTGCATAGGCTCCGACCTGGACGTAGAACGTCGGATCCGCCATTAGGACAAGATTCTTCTGTGCGCGCAACAGCTGCCAGTCATCCTCGTAGAGCTGGATCGCCTTCTCCCTGCAGACGCGAACGCATTCGCCGCAATCGATGCACAGTTCCGGAATAATGCGGACAAGGCCTTCGGAGACGCGCAAGGCTTCGGTCGGGCACGACTTGATGCACTTCGCGCATCCGCGACATCGCGCTTCCTGAACGATCACTCCGCCGGACACGGCTATCCCTCCTTCACGGGTTCCTGAACCGGATCACTCGGGAACCGGATAACCGCAAACAGGGACGTCCCCTTACCGACTTCCGACCGGACATCCAGGCTATCGGAGTTCCGCTTCATGTTGGGCAAACCCATGCCGGCGCCGAAACCCATTTCCCGGATTTCGTCCGTTGCCGTGGAATACCCTTCCTTCATGGCAAGAGCGATATCGGGAATGCCCGGCCCCTCGTCCCGGACAAAAAGCTCCAGGCGATCCGGGAACACCGACGCTGTGATCTCTCCGCCTCCGGCGTGAATGACGAGGTTCATTTCCGCCTCATACGCGACCACGGTCGCCCGTCGGGTGATATCCGACGGGATCCCGAGCATCTTCAGAACCGACTTGAGTTGCGTGGAGGCCTCCCCGATCGCATCGAACACCCCGCCCTGCACCACGTACCGTTCAACGTAGGGTTGGGGACCCACGCACTACACCTCGCGATCAGGAATGCTACAGGGAAGCAAACCCTCACGATACAGGATGCCGCACGTCTCGAACATGCTCAGACGGCTGAGAATCACGGGAATCTTCACCTGGGACGCCAGCGCGATGGCCGCATCCTGCGGACGCTTTCCGCGCACGAACACGACAGCGGGAATATCCAGCATCTGCGCCGTCCGCATGATCTGGACGTTCGTCAGTCCGGTCAGAAGAAGCGATCCCGGACGGGCGAACGCAAGAACGTCGCTCATGAGATCCGAACCGTAGGCGTACTCCACGTCTATTGCGTCGATCAGTTCCTCGCCGTACAGGATCTCGGCGTTTGTGAAACGGACTACGTCAACAAGCTTCATATCCCAATCCTCCCCGATACGATATGTCGGTCATACGATAGTCAGGTCAATACGCGGTCTCCCATGCGGGAACGTCGAACTCCGCTTCCTGCCGCCATGTTTTCGACGAGGCGCGGTACACGCGCACGCTCCTCATCTGGGGCCGGTGCGTCGCCGGATTGATCGAAAGCATTTCCTTGCCGAACGGAATGCCGCTCATCGTCGAAAGACTCAC
>CAYRSY010000027.1:14408-16186 GCA_964427105.1 uncultured Dehalococcoidales bacterium | reverse complement strand
AAGCGCCGCGACGGGAGTCCTCCCCCAGATTGTCCGAGAGAATCGCAATCGTGCTCCCCTTCGGCAGATGCAACGCAGCATATCGGGCGAACGCGTTCGCCCGGAAATCCTGAAAAAAATCGAGCGCAAAGAGCCGCGGCGCGTCACGCGGAGAAAACTCGACGCGCTCGCCTCCGGCGAGAACAACGGGCGGCCCCGTCCATCCCCGCGAAAAAACCGCCGCCAAATCTTCGGGCAAATCCGGACCGGACGCAAGAACCGCGCGGACGTCCGGCCGCTTCAGTTCGCCGCGGCCGCTTCCGGGCTCAAGACGGACAAACCGGATATCCCTTCCGCCCGCACCCTCCGGCGAAGAGTTCACTTCCTTCTCCGCAAACCGCAACGCAAGCAAAACGGAACGCCCCTGATCGCTCTCCCACCCGTCGGAAGGAGGCAACACGGCGATCTCCTGGATCCACTCCCTTTCGGCGGCTTCCACAGCCGCCGGCGTCAGGCAAAAAAACACAAAAGCGAGACACGCGAGAAACGGCCGCACGGGGACTACCGCTTGTACCCGATGATGTCCCGAAGAAGCTTCTTCCTCCAGACTACGTGTTCCTCCGTCTCAACGCCCTTCGGAAGGAAGCCGTCCACCACGCCGATTACGCCCCGCCCCTGCCCGGTCTCACACACGACGACCTGCAGCGGATTGGCCGTCGCCGCGAAGACGCGACACACCTCCTGGCAATCCTTGATGCGCCCCAACACATTGATGGGATACCCTTTTCTCATGAGGATCACGAACGTATGCCCGGCTGAAAGACGCTTCGCGTTTTCGACAGCCGCATCCTGGAGGTCCTTCGCGTTGCCGTCAAAGCGAATCAGGCAATCGCCGGACGCCTCGCAGAAGGCGATTCCGAACTCGATCCCGGGCGCCGAGGTCACCATCGCCTCGTAGAGATCTTCGACCGTCTTGATGAAGTGGCTTTGCCCCACAATGATGTTGCACTCTTCCGGGATCAGCATTTCCTCAACGCACATTTTCCCGATATCAGCCATGGACACCCCTCCCCGAAGAATTCGTGAAGAAACGGAATTTACTTCGTGTTTTCGATATCATACTACAGCTCAACCGTTCCGGCCACCAGACACGCTCTGTCGCGCCATGGGCGCAGCGCCGCGGGAGTAAAAAAAAGAGACCCTTTCGCAAGGGTCTCCGTCAGGTCTGAAATCGGGAGCGGCTACTTGCCGCCTTTAGCGGCCTTCTTCTTCAGCTCCTGAATGACGTCGTCGGTGATGTCGATGCCTCCGAAATAGACGGCGCCCTTCTCGATGACGACCGTGATGCTCTTCAGCTTCGCCACGGTCCGCACAGCCATCTGGGCTTCCTGGAACAGGGGCTGCATAAGCCGCTGCTCTTCCTGCGCGAGTTCGCGACGTTTCGCCTGATAGATTTCGGCCTTCTTGTCCTGATCCTTTTCGCTGTCAACGGCCGTTTTCATTTCGGTTTCCTTCGCCTTGCTGATCTGCTGCATCTGCTTCGTGATTCCCTCAAACTTGGGGTGCTGGAAGACGATTTTCTGCGAATCGATAACGCCGATCTTCTCTTCCGCCGACGCCAACGAACCGAACGCAAGCACACCCAGAACCGCAATCGCTACAACCGCACCACGACACACACGAAACATCAACAAATACCTCCCCGACATTATACTTTCTTTCGACTTGCTGATTGTAGTCCGCAGCCCCGCGAACGTCTAGGGAGAACTACCGAAATCGGAATCGAAAGAAAAAGGGGG
>CAYRSY010000027.1:0-14308 GCA_964427105.1 uncultured Dehalococcoidales bacterium | reverse complement strand
CGGAGGTGAATCACATGCCCGCGAAAACGATCAAGACCTACCGCCTTCCGGTCGACGCGATCCGTCGCGCCTCGCAGGGAGAACGCATCGTCTTCAGGCCGAAGGACGAACCTGCCTTCGCCGTCGTCCCGGTCGAGGACGCCGAATACATGGAACGCCTGGAGGACGAACTGGACAACCGCCTTGCGGACGAAACGCTCGCCGAAGGCGGGGAAAACATTTCCTGGGAGACTCTCAAGGCCGAACTGGATGCGCGCCATGCCCTATCGGATTGACTATGCTCCTGCAGCCGCAAAGCAGCTCAGGAAGTTCGACCGGGATATTTACGTCCGGATTCGCCCTGTTATCGACGCCCTCGCCGACAATCCGCGCCCTTCGGGATGCACCATGCTCACAATCGAAAAACGGTACCGGATCCGAGTCGGAGACTTCCGCATCGTCTATGAGATCCATGATGCGAGGCTCCTCGTTCTCGTGGTCCGCATAGGACACAGAAGCAGCGTCTATCGTTGATACATCCTGCCGGGCTTCCGCCTTTGGTCTATTGGAGAAGTGGCCGGCGCGCTATGCGCCGACCAACCGCAGCACCTCGCGTATGACGCGCGAGACGTCTTCGTCATCGAGATCAGGATACATCGGCAGGGAAATCTCTCCGGCGTAGATTCTTTCGGCGTTCGGGAAATCTCCCGCTTTGTAGCCGAAGGTCCGACGGTAATACGGATGCAGCGGAACCGGAAGGTAATGAACCTGGACGCCGATGTCCGCATCCCGGAGCCCATCGAACACACGCTTTCTCAATTCGGGGGAAACCCACAACGGGTACAGATGGTACGCATGTCCCGGATGTAGAGGCGGGATCGCGATGTTGTCGTTGCCGCGGAAAGCGTCGTCATATCTGGTTGCTATCTCCCGCCGTCTGGCGATCGAAGCATCGAGCCGTTTCATCTGGCTGAGACCCAGCGCGCACTGGATATCCGTCAGTCGATAGTTGTACCCGAGTTCCAGCATCTCCGTATACCACGGCCCATCCGGTTCCCGCGTCATCATCGCAGGTTTTTTCGCAATTCCGTGGCTCCGGAACAGGCGCATTTTCTCCGCGAATACCGACGATTTCGTTAGCACCATGCCGCCCTCGCCCGTCGTGACGTGCTTGACGGGGTGAAAGCTCAGGGCCGTCATGTCGGCTTCGATGCCCACCTTTACGCCGTTCCGCTCCGCTCCGAGCGCATGACAGGCATCCTCGACAATCACCGCATTGCATCCGTCCGCGATCTGTCGAAATGCCTTCATATCGACCGGATATCCCGCAAAACTGACGGGGGCGATCACCTTCGGATTCTTTTCGCGACAGAATCGGGTAACCCGCTCCGGGTCAAGACAGTAGGTTTTCGGATCGATGTCGAGAAAAACGGGAACGCCTTTCACATACAAAACGGAATTCGCCGTCGCGGCGAACGTGAGCGGCGACGTGAGAACGACATCGCCGGATTCCACGTCTGCCGCATACATGGCTCCGTGCAACGCGGCGGTCCCGCTCGAGAACGCGACCGCATGGGGGACGCCGACATACCCAGCAACGCGTTCCTCAAACTCGTCGACGAGCGGCCCCTGGGTCAGCCACTCCCCCTTCAGCGCAGCGACGACTGCGGCGATATCGCTCTCGTCGATCGACTGATGTCCGTAATGAAGACTCTTCATGAAACTCACCTCTTCAGCCATTTATAGAGAGTATCGGCGACGCGCTGCGCCCCCCTGAGGTTGACGCAATCGGCCGGAGGAAGAACCGGCTGTGTCAGTGCGTGAAAAACGTCGACGGACGCGAAGGTTCCCCACCAACCGAGATTGATCCCATATCGTTTTTCCCCAATGACGTCGCCGATGCGTTTCTGATTTTCGGCGACCTGGAAGACCACGACCGGCTTGCGCAACGCGAGCGCCTCGTAGCACGTCACGCTCGAAGTGCAGAGGACGACGGAGGCGCCGGACAGCACGTCCGCAAACTCCGGAGGATTCCGGAGGATGCGAACGTTTTTTTTTCGTTCCGCGCTCCTTGACGAAGAATCCGCGATGCTTCCGGCGCACAACGGGCCGAGAACGGCGATCAGCGGAGGAAGGTAATCGTTCCACATATCGATGATCGCAGGCGTCGTCGCCTGAACGTCGGCTCCTCCCGCAGCAAGGAGAACATACCCCCGATCATACGGTTCCACATTCCGGATCTCCGGCCGGATCAGGGCGAACTGAGGTCCGAAAAGAGAAATTTCGGGAACGTCTTCATACCCGATTTCCTCTGCGCCGAAGTTATAGTTCAGCAGGATCGTCGCAAGCCGTTCGACCGGCTCTCTGCGGGAATCGTCTAGGATGCACAGGGGGGCGGTCGTCGCCAGTCGCGCGAGGTCGTCGAACGTCGGCAGATAGCTGTCGACGATGACGAGCGGTGCATTCTCAAAAACCTCAGGAGGAACGGAACGGAGGGATGGAACCCGGTGAACGTCATTTCCCGGAATCGCTTCGCGGGGAGTCTCTTCGTCGACAATCCACCGTATGGAGACACCGAGCTTCTCAAGCTCAAGTGAAAGAGAACGGCATCGTGAAACGTGCCCGCCGCCTATTCCGGGACCGGAATGCGTCAGAATGGCGACGACATCTTTGGACGACGCCATTCTCACGGGCAGGGAGGCGTCGCGCATTTCCCGGAACGGAATCGCATCATTCGCCAGTCAGGACGAAACAACGCCACCCACAAGAGGTCGACTTTTTCTCCATCGCTGCGAATGATATGTTTCTCGAACCGTCCTTCAAAGTGAAATCCGGCGCGGAGGTACATGCTGATGGCAGGCGCATTGTCCGCCGTCACAGAGGTAAACAGCCGATTCAGCCCTTCCTCTTCAAACCCCCACAAGAGCAGATCATCGAGCATCTCCCTGCCGAAGCCCCGCCCTTCGTACCCGGATTCGCCGATGTAGATCCCCCAGTCGCTTCTCTCGGACTTTCGGTCAATATCCTTCAGGGTGATGATTCCGATGGGGACCTCCGCGCAAAACGCAACGCGAACGATCTGCGATCCGCCATCTTTCGACAGTCGACTGAGCCACGCCCGGTGTTCCTCGACGGAGATCTCGTTTTGAGAAATCATATACTGCCGGATCCGCGGCGAATTGCGCCAGACGCGGACTCGTTCCTGAATCTCTTCGCCGACCTCGAGGATATTGCCATACCGGAGAGCCATCAGATCGACCTCGCCCCGAAGAGCATTACACCATATCCCACGTTATCCACTGGTCCGCGTCGATGCGCCGGCGCGCCGTTCTTCCGAAAAGCACGGGGAGATGCTTCGGCCGAATGCCGTACCCCGGCCGTTTCACGCACAGCATCGCTTCGGAAATCACGGTTCCCTCCGGGATATCGACGGCGGCGTGGACGCTTCTGCGGGCCTTCTCGTAGAACTCCATTTCTTCCGGCGCGGGACCGAGCTTCCGACCGTCGCCCATCGCGCTCTCGACATCACGGATCTGCGCGACAAGCTCGCGAAGCTCGTCGGGTTCGATCGCAAAGGGATGATCCGGCCCCTTCATGTTCCGGTCAAGAGTGAAATGCTTTTCGATAATCTTCGCTCCCATGGCCACCGCCGCAACGCTTATGTGGATTCCCTTCGTGTGATCGGAGAGACCGACCGGAACGCCGAACGCACGACGAATGGTCTCCATGGATCGCAGGTTCATGATGGACGAAGGAGCGGGATACAGCGAGGCGCACTGAAGGAACGCCACCTTCTCGTTCCCGACCTTTCTGCAGGCGAGATACGCGTCTTCGATCTCTTCCATATTTGCAAGGCCTGTGGAGATGATCATCGGCTTGCCTTTCGACGCACAATACTCCAGAAGCGGCAGATCGACGATTTCGAACGACGCTATCTTGAACAGACCGCTCACCGCGTCCAGTTCGTCAACCGCGCGCGTATCGAAGGGAGTGGCAAAAAAGACGATGCCCGTGCCCTCACAATAGACCGAAAGTTCGGGCAGCCACTCCCGGGGAGTCTCTATTCCCTTGATCAGGGAGAAGAGATCCTTGTCGTATCCGGAATGGAGCGGAGTCTTTTTTGAATAGAGCGTCTCCGCACTGTATATCTGGAACTTCACCGCGTCCGCACGGGCGTCGACCGCCGCATCGATAAGCTCCTTCGCGAGTGAAAGCGACCGGTTATGATTCGCTCCGATCTCAGCGATGATGAAGCACTCAGAAAGCTGCGACAGAATCTGCCTCCCATCAGACATGAACACCGACTCTTTCCAGGAGGTCACGAATCTCGGGAACCGAAAGAAAAACGGGATTTCGCCCGGACGAGTACTCGAAGCCCTGAGGGACATCGTGTCCTTCTTCTCGCAATGGGTTGACTCGATACTCAGCCTTCCGGGCAAACATAATCGTCGGTTGGATGACGTAATGGTCCTCGAATTCAAGCGTCAGATGCGAATCGTCGGCGGGGCACATGATCTCATGAAGTTTTTCTCCGGGACGAATTCCAACGATCGACATCGGCATCCCCGGAGCCATCGCCTCAACAAGATCCGTAATACGAACAGACGGAATCTTCGGAACGAAGGTCTCTCCCCGTTGCATCCGATCGAAAGCCTTTAAGACGAAATCGACACCTTCTTCAAGCGTTATGAAGAAGCGCGTCATTCGTTCGTCGGTCACGGGAAGAGATGCAGCCCTTTCTTCGATAAGCTTTGCGAAGAACGGAACGACGGATCCCCGGGATCCGACAACGTTCCCGTATCGCACCACCGAGAAAACAGTGGAACCGTTTCCCACGAGGTTGTTCCCGGCGCAGAACACCTTATCCGAACACAACTTCGTCGCCCCGTACAGGTTGATCGGATTGGCGGCCTTATCCGTCGATAGCGCGACAACCTTTCTGACTCCAGCCTCCATTGCCGTCTGAACGACATTCGACGCACCAAGAACGTTCGTCTTGATGCATTCCATCGGATTGTACTCGGCTGCCGGAACCTGTTTGAGCGCCGCCGCGTGAACGACGTAGTCGACATCCCTCATTGCGAGGCGCAAACGATCGCAGTCACGGACATCTCCAATAAAAAAGCGCATCCTCGAATCATTGAACTCCTGCTGCATTTCGTATTGTTTGAACTCGTCCCTCGAATAGACGATCACCCGGCGCGGAAAGTGTTGTCGCAACACTTTACGGACGAACGCATGACCGAATGACCCAGTGCCGCCGGTTATCAGTATGGATGTGTCTTCAAACATTCGCCATTCGCCTCTTTTCTCGACCGGAATATCGGTTGCCGATTATGGATGGTCATGCATCAGGTTCATCAAGGCAATCTCCGGATGCGCCTCAAGAAATAATCTGATCGATTCCGCAGGAGCCATGAAGTCGAGCTCTTCATAAACACTTCGGACGAGCTCGAGATCTTCCGGATAGTCCAACGTGAGCCGACATCGCGGCCATTTTGGTCCAAGGTACGAAAACCATTCTACTACGAACTTGTCCGGATTATTGTACACATACGGCCCGACGTGTTCCCTGTCGTATACGTTTTCGGTCTCCGAATCTGCCCGGATAAGCGCTTCGGCTCGAAACACCTCGATATCGAGGCCGAGCGGAATATCGCCTCTCCGTGTTCTGACGACATCGGCGTGGGTTCGATGTCGATATTCAATGCAGCGTCCCGCCAGATCCCAGTCCAGAAAAGGACAGTCCGATGTGATGCGAACGACGACATCGGCGTCAGTCTCTCGAATCGCCTTGACGTACCTATTGAGAACGTCCGTTTCGCTCCCCCGGACAACGGAAACATCCGGATAGTCTTCGCGAACAAAGGATACTATCACGTCATCATCCGGTGATTCAGTCGTCGCAACGCACCAGAGGTCAATTTCCGGAATCAGGAGCGCTCTGTCGAGAAACAGGGAAAGAACTGTCTTTCCATGTATTGTCTTCATCGATTTTCCCGGAAGGCGGGTCGATCCTGTCCGAACCTGCGTTATGAACACCGTTCTCGGCTTCATATTCTCCTCTTTTCCTAGAAAAGAGGAGCTTCTTCCAGATGGGAAGAAGCTCCTCTCCTGTTTCCTCCGCTCAATAATCACGCCTGCGTATCGAAAAGCGCTCCAAGCATTTCGTTAATGTGCTCGATGAATCGAACCATCTCGTCAGATGGAATCTTCCGGACGATCTCATCACTTTGCGCGTCGATGACCTCCACCTGATAGACATCCGCTTCCTTCCGGTAACGAAACTTCAGATTCCGACCGAAGACGCTTGCCATCTTCTCGGCCTGATCGAGAAGACGCTCCATTTGCGTTTCATTCTTGTGCGCTTGGCCGTTTTGCGTTTTGTCGTTTTTGATAACGTTGCCAGATTTCGGTTCCAACGACGCCTTCAAAACCTGCGCCACCGAATCCGCTCTGCTCGTTACCGGCTCAACGCGACTCTGTGGTTCCACACTGGTTATGGTTTGAAGGTTCATACGTCCCTCACCTCACGCAGCCGGTTTATACGGAAAAGGGAGAGGGGAAAAGCTCCCTCTCTCCCTCCTCGTATTGTCAGTAATCCTTACCGAAGCAGTGACAACACTGCCTGCGGCAGCTGGTTCGCCTGGGCGAGCATGGAGTTACCCGCCTGCATGAGGATATTGAGCTTCGTGAAGTTCATCATTTCCTTCGCCATATCGACATCGCGGATACGGCTCTCCGCCGCCGAAAGGTTCGTGCTGGCGACGGTCAGGTTGTTGATCGTATGCTCCAACCTGTTCTGGTAGGCGCCGAGTTTTGCCCGCTGCGACGAAACACGGTCGATCGCATTGTCGATGATCGTTATGGAACGCGCCGCAGATTCACGGTCGGTTACGAGCACCTTTTCGATTCCAAGAGCGGAAGCGCTCATATTACCGATGCTGATGCCCATGTCTTCGCTCTCGTTGGCGCCGATCTGGAACACCGTCGTATTGTCGGCAAGGTGGACGACCGTCTCGTAGACGCCATCTTCCTTCGTCAGAAGGAAGCCCTTCGCCGCGTCGGACCAGTCGACGCTGACATTCGCCATTGCGTCGAACTCGACATCGACGTTCTGGTGAACGACGCCGATCAAATTATTACCGGTGATCTTGATGCCGGAGGCAACCGTGTTGCCGTTGTGGGCATCCTGAACGGTGACCCGATACTCGGACTCAGAGGCTTTCTGAATGACGTTCAGGCTCAACGCCTTGATGACGTCCTCGTCTCCGGCGAAGTTCAGTTCGCCGGCCACACCCGCGACGGCGGACCGAATGACGAATGTTCCCTGCACCGATTCCGGAGTCGAGTCAGTGACGTCGTCTTCGCCGACGTAGGATACGAACTGGTCGGCATCCGCACCAACATACTTCGCCTGGCCGAGACCGAACGCGACGGCGTCGTTGAGTTTCTTCGCAAGATCCTGAAGCGTGTCGGTCGAATTGATCGTGAACGTCGTCTGTGTGCCGTCGCCCTGCGTCAGCGTGATGACCTGGGGATCCTCGAGAAGGAACTTGCCGTTCGCGTCCCAGTACTTGTCGAGATCACGGAGCGCGACGTCGCCTTCGGCGACCTGTCCCACATAGGCGGCCGTGAAGCTGACAAGATTCGCCGTATCACCGAATGCGGTATACCCAGTCGTCTTGTCGTTAAAACCGATGCGGATATCGGACTGGAAGACTTGGCCGTTCTGCGTGTTCAAGTAGAAGGTTCGGAAATGGACGTCCTTATTCTGCAGAGCAGTCAAGGCAACCGCGAACCCCCGGTCTTGCGTCAATGCTGCTGCGGCGGTTGACCAATTACCCGCTGCTGCCCAAGTAGAGTTAATAGATGCAGAAACATTGATCGACCCATCGACATTGGCGGCTCCGCTTCCTGCCAAATGCATTACATGTCGTCCACCAACCACAAACTCGGAGATATCGTCGATTGCCAGCGCGGCCGTTCCCATAAGGAAACCGAGCGCAGTGTAACCAGTTCTGGAAGCCGTCGTCAGGGTAAGGTTTTCATCAACAAAATTGAAAACGGTTCCACCAGCGGACATAACATAGGCTTCCGCACGAACAACTACAGTTCCCGCCGCCGTATTGACGCTCAGGACTTCGAACATGATGCTTGCGGCTGCAACTGCGGTTCCATAACCGGTACCCGCGCTGATGGCGCCAACATTATAACTTTGGGATGCTGTTGCAATGACCCCCACCGCTGTCCCGACAGTGACAACATAATCTCCGGCAGGCAGATTATCGACAGAAACGCTTCTCGCTCCAGCTTCCGAATTGAGACCAACATCCATTATTACGTTCTCATGTTTTACCTTGAAAACGTCACTCTTCTGAATCTGTGCCTCTCCCGGATTCGCGCTCACGCGAACGATGTAGTTCCCCTCGGCTGCCGACTTCTGCCCGAACTGATCAACCGTTCGGAGCGCTCCACGGATATACACTTTTGTTTCAAGCTTGTCCGAGGACCACAAGGCAGCTGCGCTGCCGTCGAGAAGCTTCTTCTTGTTGAACTGAGTCGTGCTCGCAATCCGCGAAACCTCTTCCTTAAGCTGGTCAATCTCAAGCTGAATGTAGCTCCGGTCGGACGACGTCAGTGTATCGTTCGCCGCCTGAACCGACAGCTCACGCATGCGTTGCAGGATGGAATGCGTCTCATTCAGCGCGCCTTCCGCCGTCTGGATCATCGAGATACCATCCTGGGAGTTGTTGACGGCCTGATCCAAACCATTGATCTGTGCGCGCATTTTTTCGGATATCGCCAAACCCGCTGCATCGTCGGCCGCAGAGTTGATGCGAAGACCGGTCGAGAGCTTGTTTATAGATTTCTGGAGCGCGCTGTTCGTCGAACTGACTGCATTGTACGCATAAAGAGCGGGGATATTGTGGTAAATTCTCATAGTCGATTCAACCTCCTTGTCGAATTAGGGGCTTCCGTGCCCATGATCAGATTTTCGCCGCAATTTTTCTTCCGCGCGTTACTGGGGAGATTTTCTCGTGTGTCTTTTCATACCTCCTCTCATAGCGGCATATTTGTCCCCTTACTATTCTGTTTATCGGCAGTCTGAAGGGTGACCTTGAGCCCGCCACGTTCGGCGAGACACTCCAAAATCGGAGCCGGTAACGACACTTCGAGGTCAGTGAAGAGTTTCATATGTGACGCGACCTCGTCGAGCAAACTCCCAACAGTGTCGTGGAGAGAGCTTTCCGCTGCTTCGCGGCAATCAAAAAGCGTCTTGATAAGCCATTGGGCCAGCGGCCGGACATTGTCGGGTCGAACGGGCGCATAATCGAGGATCAGTTCCCATACAAGCCGAAGCGCTTCATCAAGTTCCTTGCGATTCAAAGTCAGTTCGGCTTGAAGGCGCCTGAAATCGAAATCGATCGCCCGACCGACGAGCCCAAATCGCTGCAAGTCCTCGTAGTATGTCTTCAATCCTCCCAAGATATCATCGATCAGTTCTGGAATCTCAGGATCTTCGGGGGCCCAGTTTCGTGCATTGTCAAGCAGAAGCTTCGCCTTTCTGTATTGCGGAATGAAGCAGAGATCGTGCGTTGAAACGATGCGAGCGTATTCTTTCAGGAACGTTACGATCGTCGGTACAGGCTTTTCAATCCCCTGGAAATGAGAGAAAACCAGATCCATAAGACATGTGGCTTCTTCGGCTCTTCCCTGCCGATGAAGGAACGAGGCGATTCGCCACCGGACATCGTCGTTCCACGCATCATCGACCGGATCGCAACACGCGAGGTGTAGATTCATTCTTACCATGCTCTCCGACCATGGTTCGATCCCGCCGGTTTCCAAACCTGAATCTTTCCATATCCCTACGAATCGTTCGTACGCTTCTACGGAACTGTCAATGGGTTCGATCACGATACCCGTTTCCAGAAGCGCTACAACCGATTTCGCATATTTTAGCCATTGGATCAGGAACGCAAGATTCACCCGATGTGCTTCGATAATTTCGCCATGAACGCGCTCCCATGCCCTAACCTCTTCGACATCATCCATCCACCGCGCTCTCGAAATCGCGATTCCTGCGAGGTTCGAATAGCTCTGCCCTACGAATGCAAGAACTCTATGCATCCCGTTGAGTCGGTCAAGATCTTCCGCCACTTCTCCCGCGAGTTTCCTTCTTCTCTCCGGGGCGAGAGCGGCCGAAATCGCCCGATCGACCTTTCTCTCCAGTTCGTCTATCTGATATGCGCAGAGCGCTAGAACATCGAAAGCTTTGTCGATGCGGCGCAAGACTTCGCCGAGATCGAGAACTCGCTGTTTTCGGCATTCATTGAATAATTGCGTTGGCGTCGATGGGGAAATATCCTTAAAATGTCCTTCCATATAATCAGAGAACGACAGAACCTTCGTTCCGGAAATCAAAGCACCGCCTTCGGTGCAGTCAAAAACATCGACCGTTACATCCCGCAGCATCGCTTCGAAGATCTGGAGGAACATGAACCAGATCTTCGTCGTCTTTACGACCCCGCCTTGCGCCCCCGCTATCTCCAGCAAATCTACCTCTCCCCGTCTTCTTTCGACAGCTTGCGCCTTTTCGTCTGCCGTCAATGAGGCATGCGACCGTCCGTCTTCAGCGAAAGAAAGATCCTGGCCTATCAAGGCGACGCTTCCGGCTCCCCAGACGAGAGAAAGCACGAGAGCCATGTGGGACACGGACATTCCCGAACGCATCAGATTGGAAAAAAGCAAATCGCCGATCAACCATTGGTCGACCGGCACTTCTATCTTCCCGACAACAGCCTTCGGCCCGGGCCAACGCCCGATTGTCTGTGGAGGGCACACAGATTGAGCGACGAGAAGGATCTTGCGGCACTCCTCGGGATATTCATCCAGAATAGGCCGGAAATACTTGACGTACATGTTGTGCGGTCGTTCGAGCGTCACGACGATATGAGGCAGTATGCCTTCGCTCAAGACCCTCCGGAGCGCGGTGTCCGCAACGATGATGACGCACTTGTCTTCCTGGCCCTTGAGAAGATGTATGTTCTTTTCGAGAGAAGGGCCTGACGCAACACAGACAAAGGGACGCCCCTCCAATTTTTCTTTAAACAGCCCCATATTCGGGGTTTCGAGGATCCACGGCAGATTCAGCACCATTTGGCGGAAACCGAGAAGCGTGTCTTCCGAAGAATTTCCAAGAACATCGACGTGAATACGGACCTCCCGCGCCAGAAGTTCCTTGAGGGCTCTAAAGCGCTCTCCGAACGCCTCAACCTCTCCCGGGTGTGCGACCGTTTTCGCTTCGGTGACAATATAGCCTCCCATCGGCCGTATATTGTAGTCCATCGCTTCTTTGACGAGTTCCTTCTCTTCCGGGCAGATAAACGTCAGATGACATCCCGCCGGGAGAGCAGCGAATACAGAAGAAAGGCTCAACGTATGAACCAGTAAATCTATGTTTGGTTCAAAAACGACGACGGCCAGCGTCCCTTTTGGAAGCGAGCGAAAGAGATTCGTCAGATACGGAGGCACTCCAACTCCGAAGACGAAAAAGAGTGCGCTCTTCTCCTGTATTGCGTATTCCACTTTTTCCGGATTGAAAAACGATATCGGAGATAGTCCTCGGATCCACGATCCGGCCTCGCTTTCCTGGGCAACCGGCACTGGCAGAGATTCCACACTCTCCAGATGTTTTCGTAAAATCGCGGCTAGTTTCGGTTGAACAGTCTCTATCTGCTGCAGATTCTTCTTCAGGAGAGATGTCAGCTCCACTGAGGACACTCCTCTCGTATTTTAAATCTTGACAAATGCCTTTTTATTTATTGTTTATCAAATAAATATCACTAATATTTTTTACAACAATTTAGATATTTATATCTATTTCCGCTGCCTGGAAATCAATTCGTTCAGTTCGGTGATTCTTTCGGGCGTTGTGCTTCCTGCTGCGACGTTTACTTCCTTCACAGCAACGATTAGTTCTCGACGCCAAACGGGAACGCTGCGTGGCGCAATGATGCCTAGTTTGACAGCTTCGCCACGTATTTCTAGAACTTCGACAACGATTTCGTCTCCTATCAGGAGCGCCTCTCCTGTTCTGCGAGCGAGCACCAGCATTGTCAGACGTCTCCAATTCCCTCAAGTCGACAGTTTTCGCAGTCGCCGGAAGCCTGCTGCGAAAGACTACGTCTTGTTTCTTCGGAGAAAACGAAGTGTCGGACATCATATTCTTCGTTGATCGCTATAACTTGACAGCCTAGTTTCAGTTTTCTGTTAATCACGATCGGCGCCCGAAGATTCACAGACATGTTCCAACGCGCATCAGAAGGGATCGTAACTACAGACATAAGCACTAGATCTTCGACGTTCTCGGGTTTAATGCACTGAAGTTCGAACTCTGGAATTTTTGCGTCATATTCTGGGCACACTGTTTGCGGCGCCATGACAGGAAGTGCTATTGAACCGTCTTCGAAGTTCTGAAGCCATTTTATGGGATTCTTCTGCTCTCCGAGAAAAAACCACTCTCTTTTTTCCTCAAATCCAGGGATCCCATTCGAAAAAAAGATTATGTCTTCTTCCAGAACTTCGACGTTACCGAACCTTGTTGTCGCACACATTCGCGGCATGATCGCAATCCGCTCCTTCCTTTATCGGCCGCCTGAAGAACGGCTCAAGAAACTCCTTTTTGTCCTGTCCGGATCTTTCTCAAACAGTCGTAATGTCTTTTCGAGGAACTCCTTTTCCGCGACGGATCGCCTCGTCGCATCGATATCACTTCTCTCCCGGAACAGGGCGATGTTGCGTTCGTGTTTCCGGATCCGGTTCCGGAGAAGTCGCCGCAAAAGGTCGTCCATATCGTTCCTTTGCGGTTCCAGGCGAAAGACCTCGGCAAGAAGCGCCCGGGCTTTTTCGAATTCCGGATCCCAGCACAAGTCCGAAGAAATAAGGCATGTCGCCCACCGGGTCAGGAAGTCCGGGTCAGCATTCATACTTCCGCCATTCGACGAAATATATTCGAATATTCTGGAAGTTTCTTCGAAGCGCTTTTCTCTCATATAGTGGAAGGCAGCCCGCAAAAGCGATGATTCCTGAAAACCCGAGGCGGTCGGCTCGACCCGGGAAAGCAGAAGGTCGATCATTATGGCGTCGCGGAAGGTTTCTTCCCCGGTCCCTTCCAGGAGCTCGGCAAGCCGGGATTCCGGATCGTCCGCCGCCAACATCGGCGCGAGCGTTGCTTCCATTTGTCGCACCCCGTCGATGTACAAAAGCCATCCGATGATCATTTCAACCGATGTGGCCTGATTTTGGAGAAACTCGCGATGTCGCCTGACCCACTGCATAAGTATCGGTCTGTCGGATACATCCGTGAGCCGGTAGTTTTCCATTATGAGCGACGCAAACTGCGCCTGTCCGATATACGTCAGTATAGGCGCCGAGGCCGTCAGATCATTCAGGATCTTCCGGACATCGCCAATGACCGCATCACGTCTTTGCGATGTCAGAACCGGCGCTTCGAGCGTCCGGAGCAGCGCAAGCGCATGATCGATCAATTGCTTCGATCGATGGAACGATTGCTGCAACGCAATGTATCGACGGTCGAACGCAGCGAGATCCGCTTGTCGTGAAGAGGGCTCTTCGAGAACCCGTTTCAGAAATGGAGGGATGGCCCCGCACGTTTCCCGAGGCGGATTTCCCGCAATGAACCGGTGCAGCTGCATGACGACTGTGCCCGGAATCAGTGCGCCTCCTTCCGTGCAATCATGCACGGGGATCGGCATCTCGGAGGCCATTCGCGAGAACCGGTCGATGAAGTACCCCCATATTCGCGTCGTCTCGACGGTTCCGCCGTCAAAGGCAGGTACCGTCATGCGCTCTTCGTGCGGCGTCTGCATGTCGAGGCTGTGTTCTTCCCAATGCGTCTGCCCCGCATGACTTCGTCCGTCAGCCGCGAACGCCAGATCCTGACCGATCAGCGCTACGGCGGAACATCCCAGTGCGTTCGCAAGCCCAAGGCCCATGTGAGCCACCGATGCCCCGGAGGGGATGACGCGGCCGCCGAGCAATCCTCCGACAACCTCCCTGTCCAGGACGATGTCCCGCTTCCCGACGACGATGACAGGCCCGGGCCACCGTCCCGCAATTCTGGGAACGCACACCGACTGGACGACAAGGACGACGGTTTTCAGTTCCGGATGATCTTCGTCGAGCACTCCGCGGAAGTGATAGTCGTAAACGACGGATCCTCTTTCGAGCGCCGTGACGAAATGGGGGACGATGCCGTTTTTCAGGAGTTTTCCAAGAACCGTATCGACGGCGATGATGACGA
>CAYRSY010000026.1:9265-18627 GCA_964427105.1 uncultured Dehalococcoidales bacterium | reverse complement strand
GAGAGTCGTTCCGCACAGAAAAAAATTTCATCGCGAAACGAATAACGAATCCGGCAGCGCCCTGAAGGAGTTCCGACGCAGTCGGGACGACTGTGAGGGTCTCATAAAAACTTGCATAACAGGGAAACGACCAGCGAATTCGGCCTTCCCCTCACGAGTCTATTCGATAATCCTATTTGACTCTTAATAATCAATATTGTATTATGTTTCTTCCAGTTCGGCGAACATACCGGGGCTAAGACTATAATCCCGACATGGTGCTAATCGCCGCGCTTGCCCGTGTCCCAGGCATTTCCCCATCTCCTTCGCCTGGGAGTATTATTTTTACTCGGGTAATCTTGTTATTGCAGAGGAGGATGAATAAGAGATTAACTATCCGTTTTTCTAAAGTACCGGGTGCAACCTTGTGTTGCATCGGCGGATTCCCACGACACTGAACTATCTTACATATTGCTAGTCCGATACTAATAGTCAAGTATAAGGAGAATGGTATGTATAAAAAGATCCTGGTGCCGCTGGATGGCTCCAAAACAGCCGAAGGAGTATTGCCGCACGCCAGGGCGCTGGCGTACTCGGAAGGCGCCGAAATTATCCTCTTGAACGTAGCCGCTAATCCCGCACTCGAATTTGCCTTCTCCGATCCTTCCATCGCCGAACGTGCTGTGGAGGAACAGGAACTACATGCAAAAAAATATACCTCAGAAATTGAGCGACAGCTCAAAGCCGATGGTTTCAAGGTTATCAGCATCCTGCGCGAAGGTTCAGCCGCTGATGTCATTCTCAAGGTAGCCGAAGAAAACCAGGCTGATGTTATTGCCATGTCCACCCACGGCCGTACCGGTCCCTCCCGGTGGTTACTGGGGAGCGTGGCTGACCGCGTAGTGCGCAATGCTCATATTCCGGTCATGCTAATACGCGTCAAGGCTTAATCCTTTGCGGGTTTATCCGTAAGGAAAACAGTTTCAATAATTAAAAATTCCGTACAGGGCATATTATTTTAGAAGGAGAAATTAATGGCTCAAGCAGCGAAAGCCGTCGCGAACGCCGCGAGCGGCATCAAGAAAGTCATATTTGCTTCGTCTGCCGGGACCATGATCGAGTGGTACGATTTTTATATTTTCGGCAGCCTGGCAACGACCATCGCCAGCAAGTTCTATCACACAGGTACGCCTGTAGGCGATCTTATCGCCTGGCTGGCGACCTTTGCTATCGGCTTTATCGTGCGTCCCTTCGGCGCCATCGTGTTCGGACACATCGGTGACCTCATCGGGCGCAAATATACCTTTTTGGTCACCATGACGCTCATGGGTTTATGCACTTTCGCCGTGGGTTTACTGCCAACCATTGAGACCCTTGGCGTATGGGCCGGTATTATACTTATCTTACTGCGCATGCTGCAGGGGCTAGCCCTCGGCGGAGAATACGGCGGCGCCGCTACATATGTCGCCGAGCATTCCCCGCAGGGAAGGCGCGGTTTCTTTACCAGCTGGATACAGACTACCGCTACTCTCGGACTTTTCATTTCACTTGGCGTTATACTTATTACCCGCCTGATCATCGGAAACGACGCCTTCCAGGATTGGGGCTGGCGCGTCCCCTTCCTCATCTCGATAGTGCTGGTTGGTCTTTCCATGTGGATACGCATGTCGCTGCGTGAGTCTCCTATGTTCCAGAAGCTGAAGGATACCAAAACGGTTTCCAAGAACCCGATAAAGGAAAGCTTCGGCAATCCGTATAACCTGCGCTGGGTGCTCACGGCGCTATTCGGCGCTACTATGGGGCAGGGCGTGGTGTGGTACACCGGGCAGTTCTATGCCCTGTTCTATATGCAGAATATATTCAAGGTTACACTGGTGGATTCCAATATCATTATCGGCGTTGCGCTGCTGGTGGCTACGCCCCTGTTCATCTTCTTTGGCTGGCTATCTGATAAAATCGGGCGCAAAAAGATCATGCTTGCCGGAATGCTGCTTGCCGTGCTGACCTATTATCCCATCTACGGCGCTATGGCGGCCTTCGCGCCGACCGATATGGGGCAGCACTTCCTTTTTGCCTACCAGGGCTACAGCAAGGTGGCTCTGATGGCGCTTGTATTCATCCAGGTGGTCTATGTGACTATGGTTTACGGCCCCATCGCGGCCTTCCTGGTGGAACTCTTCCCCACCAAGATACGCTATACTTCCATGTCGCTGCCTTACCATATCGGTAATGGCGTGTTCGGAGGCCTGGTGCCCATCATCGGCCTGGCGCTCATCAATGCTACGGGCAATAACTATGCCGGGCTATGGTGGCCCATGCTGATTGCCGGACTTTGTTTCATAATCGGGCTTGTTCTTGTTAAAGAAACAAATCATGTTGATATCGACGATGCCAGCACAACAACCGCCGGTGCTTCCGAGGGACTGGCAAAAAAGTAAAAATAGCCGTCAGTTATCCTTGTAGAAAAGGGGAGGCTTTAGCCTCCCCTTTTCTATTACTTTAGTAATATATTTGCGGCTGCTAGAAGTTAACATAATGCGGATAATATTTCTGGTTTACGCTCTTTATAGCAGGCGATGACAGGCTTAGGAAGATATTTAGTACTATTTATACAATATTACGGCTTATTGTATATACGATTGCGCTATTGCCAGCGTGGTATTTGAGCCTTAAACTTTCAAGGTGTTGTTTCTAAATAACTGGGGAGGGGATATGATAAATAGAAAATGGATGGCAAGAGTTGCCACCGCGCTGGTTGTATGTGTAGCTTCACTGGTTATAGCCACTCCGGCTATGGCCATTATGTCCTGGTGTGACCTTGATCCTGTCATTAATATAAATGGTCATACAGTTAGTATGGACGCTGCTGTGCTGGGTGACCCGCAGGAGATTCACGGCCATGTAACTTTCAATGTTACGGTGCCCCGAGGCACGCAGGTGGATATTATATCGATAGACGAAGGCGCCAAGGTCAAGATCCGCTACAGTAAAGAAAGTGTTGACACGGTAGAAATATCTGTTGATATAAAGACCAAGACTACCTATGAGGCAAAACTGGTTGTCCTCATGGATGATCAGCAGCTTACCGAGGTGCTCGGCACTACCAATAGCCCTCTGGAATTTGCTTTCAGTCTTCCGTAGGTTTTATCGTGTTAAATGGCGGGGCGGATAGAGCAGGGCTATCCGCCCCGTTTCATTTATGGGCCTTGTTTAAGATTTTAAAAATAAAACCAAAATCAAACGAGAAAACAGTTGACCTGCGTAGCATCGTGTAAATACAATAGTAGCAGGTATATCTTTGCCATAATAGGGGTATTGTATTTAAAAATATGCCTACGGAAAAATTGGCGGATGCTATCCGGAAAAAGAAAACAGGCGGAACGGGAATTAAAGCGCCTGGACGTGCCGGCTTGAGAATATATATTGCGCTACTGGCGGTGGCTGCTGTTGCGGCGGTAGCTTTGCTGGAGGTAAATCGTCCGTTCTACTTTTCTTCCAGTATTATTTTACAGATGGTGTTCCTGGCGCTTGCCTGTCTGGCTGAACCTTATCCCGTTCATGTAGCTCCCAAGACCAAGGTCAGTGTTACTACTGCGGCTGTATTTGCTGCAGTGCTTTTATTTGAACCTCTGGCAGCGGTCATTATCGCCGGCGTAAGCATGGCAGTTTCGCATTTATTCCTGAAACAAAAGAAAACATGGGCTAACCGCTTTTTTGATGTCTCGCAGGTTATTCTTGTCACCGCAGGCGCATCGCTGGTTTATGGCGTTCTGGGAACCATGAGTGCTTCTCCTGCTTTGATTTCGGCTTATGGTATTTTCCGCGTTGTTGCCGCTGCGGCAGCTATGTATCTGTTGAATACGGTTGCTGTTTCGGTGATTGTGGCGCTGCAGTTGCGCAAGAATTTTTTCAATATCTGGATAGCCGGGGTTAAGAGTTCAGCCGTTGAAGAAATAGCGCTGGTCGCCATTGGCTTCATAAGCGCTCTGTTGGTGCAGCAAGCTCCCTGGGCTGTGGCGCTGCTGCTGGTGCCGGTTGTGGTAATATACTACTCTTTCAAGCGTATGGCTGCCCTGAACCTCAAGGTGGAAAGCCAGCTTGATGAACTTAAAGCCGTCCAGTCTCAGCTTGTGGAATCGGCGCGCATGGCCTCAATAGGCACAATGGCAGCCGGTATCGCCCATCAGATAAATAATCCCATGTTTGTAATCCGCGGACGGGCGGAAATTTTGTGCGAGGATGCCGATGAGCATCTCAAAACTCCGTCAGCAAAACGCGCCGTGCAGGTCATTTTTGAAATGGCGGATCGTGTAAGCCGTATCGTCAATTCCTTGCTGCCCCATTCGCAGATATCCGAGGATGGCGTTGCCAGCAGCGATGTTAACGAATCAGTGCGTAATGCCTTGCTTCTGCTGGAGCCCAAGATACTCAAATCGAATGTGGAGATCAGCATGAAGCTGGCAGAAAATCTGCCTTTGTGCATGGGGGATGCCTGTGAGATACAGGAAATGCTCATCAATCTGGTGGATAATGCCTGTAATGCCATGCCTCAAGGCGGAAAACTCTCCGTATCCACCCGAATTACAGGTTCTGGAATATCCATCCGCGTTGCAGACACCGGGACGGGTATCTCAGCCGAAAAGATGGCAAATATTTTCAATCCGTTCTTTACTACGCGCAAAGGCAGCGGGGGGGTGGGGTTGGGGCTATATGTTAGCAGGCATATTGCAGAGAAACGCGGCGGCAGTATAAAAGTGGAAAGTCAGCCGGGCAAAGGAACGGCATTCGATATCCTGCTCCCTGCTTTCAGACCTCAAAATACGGCAAGGCGGGAACACCGGCAGCGTGAGACGATGCTGGTGGGTACCGGCAGCGGCAATACAAGCCGCGAATAGCATTATTCTTCCGCCTTGTTCTTAATCGGCCATACGGACTGATTTCTTTGTTGACAGCACGGAAAAATCTCACGGGTTTGAAATTGTCAGAAGATGCCGGATGCAGATTAAATACCAACCGCAATCCGCCTGCTTGCTGTAACATGGCAAAAACGGGTGGAATAAACTGAAATCAAGATTGCCGGTTTAGGGTTTTCAGACTGCAGTTTCAAAGGGGCTGTCCATATCGGGAGCTTATGCCGATGGTTTCTGGTAGCGGTAACCCATGCCGCGGACTGTAATAATCAGTTCCGGTTTATCGGGATTTGATTCGATTTTCTTCCTGAGATAGGCGATATGCCATTTTACGCTTTCGAGCGAACCTCCGGTCCAGCCCCAGATACGATCCCATAACTGCTGCAGCGTGAGAACCTGGTCGGGATGCTGCACAAGGTGCGACAACAGGCGGTATTCCGTGGGTGTGAGAGCTACCTTTTCACCGCGCACAAAAGCCTCATGCTTGGCAAAGTCGAGGCTGAGCACGGAGTCGTTATAAGTGTTGGCAGGCTCCAGAGGAGTCATATAGGCGCGGCGCAGCAGTGCCCCGACGCGCGCCAGCAGTTCCTGCCGCCCCAGTGGTTTAACCAGGTACTCATCCGCCCCCAGATTCAGCCCCCTCACCTTGTCCAGTTCCTGGGCTTTGGCCGTGAGCATGATTACCGGTATCTGGGAAACCTCGCGGATACGCTGGCAAAGCTCGAAACCTGTCATGTTCGGCATGGCAACGTCCAGAATGGCAATGTCCGGCTGATGTTTGAAGAATTCGCGCAGGCCGGCCATCCCGTCTCCCGCGGAGAACACCTCATAGCCGCCCTTTTCCAGCCACTCGCTTATCAGTTCTGTCAGAGCCGGCTCATCGTCTACCACCAGTATTTTTGCTTTATCCATAACAATACCCTTCCCTTGGAATGCTCCGGTATTAATATGTTTACCAAGCATGGATTTCGATTTCGAGGATAGCATAACGCGTCAATGTAGTCCAGACCTGAAAAGCAATTGTGAAGCGCATTGACGAGTCTTTATTTCAGTTTTTTACGGCGGAAGAGACCCTGTTTGAAGAGCATGGATGCCCAGACACGATCTGCACGGGAGTAAACGGGTTGGCGCTCTGCCAGGGCGAAACCACATTGTCGCCTTCCAGGCTGAAGTTTTTAATCAGCAACAGGCGGATACAGGCTGCCACAACCTCGGCATCGTAATATACTCCTGCTTTGCCTGATATTTCATCCAGCGCGGCATCGATACCCAGCGCGGCACGGTACGGTCTGTGAGAACTCATAGCCTCGACAACATCGGCTACCATGAGTATTTTGGCCTCCTGCATTATCTGGGATGAATGTAGTCCGCGCGGGTATCCTGATCCATCGCATTTCTCGTGGTGCTGGAGCACAATTTCAGCCACAGGCCAGCGAAAGCTGATTGGGCTGAGCATATCGAAAGCCACCTGCGGATGTGTTTTGACAAGCGCGAACTCGGCTTCGGAAAGGTGCGTCGGGCGGTTTAAAACCTCGAAAGGTATGACTATTTTACCGATATCATGAATAGAAGCCGCCAGCCTCAGACTGTCTATCCTGTATTTGGGCAATCCCATTTCCTGTGCGATGCCTACGGCTAAACGCGTCACCCGTCTCTGGTGCCCGGCGGTGTAAGGATCGCGCATCTCCATAGGCGCTGTCAGGGCATGAGCTACATCCTGCATGCTCTTGTCGAGGGCGCTTAAAGCTGAACCGAAGCCTTTGTCCAGACTTTCCATTTTTTCTTTCATGCTGCCCAATTCTTTCCCCATGCTGCAGTTATGCCGGGACATGGATGCTATATGGGCCAGCAGTGCGATGTTATGAGCTTTGTAACTGGTGAGTTCGGGTGCGGCAGCCACCAGAATGCCGAAAATGCCTGCGGCATTGCTCAGCGGCGCGCAGACATAAGAGAACCTTCCTGCGGGCGCTGTGCCGTCTGTGGGGGGCTCCGGGAACAACCGTCTGAGGCTTTCATCCGGAGAACTGGTCAAGGTTACGTTTCCGAATGAGAAAACACGCGCGAGGCTTTCGCTGTCGGACAGAGCAATTTGTCCTTTCCCGCCATGCCGTGTTCCGGAAGGATAAACAGCCACGCCATCAGAAGCAACATATATGTTTAAAATTCGCAGGTTTTCGCTTTTACCATCTCTTTCCATAAAAACGCTGGAAAGCCCCATTTTGCCCAGTTCTTCGCCTATCTGGCGGAAAATCTCTTCGTCAGTTTTCCCTTTACAGACAGAGGCTGCCACGCGGTTGACCATATTCGGCCAGGCGGCGTCAGTGTCGTTAATATCTTCCAGAGACGACCAGCCCGGCGCCGGCCCCCCGTGTCCTCCCAGCTCTTCAACAACAGGAGGAAGTTCGTACAGCCGCTTTTTGGGGGTTTTCCTGACAGATTTGTTTTGCATGCTTTTACATTATCACAGTATTGTTGAAGCGCAGTTGGAGGAGTGTTTGCACTCGGTTTGATTTTGCGAGAAATGATATTATAATGCGTAAATTAAAGTTAAAACACGGGATTGTCCTTTAAAATACTAAGACGTACAATCCGTGACGGAAAAGATGGTATCGGCAGGTCTGGACGGAATCCACATATAACAATGGAGGTGTTTCATGATAGAGTTGCCTGAGGCAATCAATATCGCAAACCAGTTAAACAAAACCATTAAAGGTAAACTCATCAACGGGGTGACATCCGGACAGACTCCTCATAAACTGGTCTGGTATTATGGGGACAAATCGGAATACTCGTCTCTCCTTATGGCAAAACCGATAGGGATTGCCCATGCGCGCGGGGCTCTGGTGGAAATAGAGGTAGAAAAAGCCCGCATTCTATTCGGCGATGGCGTGAATGTCCGGTTCCACGCCAAAAATGAATTGCGTCCTGCCAGACACCAGCTTTTGATTGAATTTGATGACGGCTCGGCTTTAAGCGCCGCGGTTCAGATGTACGGCGGCATAGGGGCCTTTCCCGACGGCACGCTGGATAACCCGTATTATAAGGTGGCCGGAGAAAAACCCTCTCCCCTCTCAAATGTGTTCGACAGGGCCTATTTCGAGGACATGATTTCTGCGCCTGAGGTGCAGAAGCTAAGCAGCAAGGCGCTGCTGGCTACCGAGCAAAGAATCCCCGGGCTGGGCAACGGTGTATTGCAGGACATACTGTTTAACGCTTCAATCCATCCGAAGAAAAAAACAAGCGCCCTTAATGCCAAAGACAGGGAAATGCTCTATAACTCAGTAAAAACAACCCTCAAGGCGATGGCGGAGCAGGGCGGCCGGGACACCGAACTGGATATATTCGGGCATCCCGGGGGATATAAAACCATACTGAGCAAAAATACGGCGGGTAAGCCATGTCCGAAATGCGGCACGCTAACCAAAAAAGAGGCTTACATGGGCGGCAGCATTTACTATTGCGAGAAGTGTCAAAGCCTTTGATACAAGCATCTCTAGCGTGAGCTTTTGCGCAGAGAGCGGGCTGGCGGTTCAATCCGGCCGCTCTCCCGCCGGTCTGACTGTCCTTTATGCGCACCGCTTAAAGAGGGTTTCATGCCTTTACTGGTTTGGCTTTCGGCCTGCCGAAGTATTTAACCGCCTCGAACCACAGAATGCAGGCAATTCCAGCGGCGAAGCATATCAGCAGGTCAGAGACATTCATCGTGCCGAAGCTGAACAAATCGCGCAGGAAAGGCACAAAAATCACCAGATTCAGCAGCACCATAGCGCCAATTACTATTACATATAAGGCTGTGTTCTTGTAGCGCAGGCTCGACAAGACGTTCTTGGACCAGAAGCGGTTGGATAGTATCAGTCCCAGGTTGGCGAATACCAGGGTAACGAAGGTTAAACTGCGCGCTTCCAGATCGCTCTGCCCCCGGTTCATGGCAAACCAGTAAATAAACAGCGTAACAGCCAGTACGGCAAAACCTTGCGTTAGACTCAGGAATACTGTCCTGCGGCTGAACAGCGGTTCTTTTCTGCTGCGGGGCGGACGGCTCATAACGTCAGGCTCTTCAGGCTCGGCCTCAAATACTATAGAGCAGGCTGGGTCGATGATAAGTTCAAGGAACACCACATGAACCGGCATGAGCACCAGCGGCCATCCGAACAATACCGGTATAAGCGACAATCCGGCTATAGGGACATGCACCGCCAGTATGTAAGCCATAGCCTTTCTCAGATTGTCGAAGATACGCCTGCCCATGCGCACGGCTTTGACAATGGAGGAAAAATCATCGTCCAGCAATACCAGCGCGCCGGCCTCCCTGGCTACATCCGTTCCCCTGCCTCCCATAGCGATGCCTATGTCGGCTGATTTTAATGCCGGAGCGTCGTTCACACCGTCTCCGGTCATGGACACTATCTCGCCGTTGGCCTTCAGGGCGTTCACTAACCTCAGTTTCTGTTCCGGCACTACACGCGCGAAGAT
>CAYRSY010000026.1:0-9165 GCA_964427105.1 uncultured Dehalococcoidales bacterium | reverse complement strand
TTCGCTGTCGGGTGATTTCCAGACGCGGGAAAGGGCCAGCAGTGTCTTCGAAAGGGGATATTCCCGCATGAAAGCCCAGTTGCCATGCAGGTGTTCCGTCATGTTCTGATAGGTATCGCCCATCTTCTTCAGGGCTTTTTCCATCGGGTCGAACGGATCGGTCTGGCTGGCTAAAATACTGAATTCTATCAGTTGATGGAAACGTTCCGGCGGCTCTTCGGCCAGGTTTAAATCCACATCGAGGAACTCCCCGCCATCTGATATTCGGGCTACCGACATCTGGTTCATGGTTAGAGTCCCTGTTTTATCCACGCACAGGACCGTATTCGAGCCGAGCGTCTCGATGGCAGGCATACGGCGCGTCAGGACATTGTTCTTGGATATGCGCCATGCCCCCAGCGCCAGGAAAACAGTGAGCACAACAGGGAATTCCTCCGGCAGTATTGCCATCGCCAGGGTCAGGCTTGCCAGAAAGCCTTCGATCCAGTTGCCGTTGGTGATTCCGTACACAACAGCCATGATAGCGCAGAGTCCCAGACCTGTTATTGCCAGGTTGCGCACCAGATGATTCGTTTCTTTCTGTAACGGCGTCGCTTCCGGCTCGATAGTCTGCAGGGATTTGCCTATCTTTCCGAATTCGGTATGTATGCCTGCGGCAGCCACGCGCGCTATTCCCAGCCCGCCGACCACCAGAGTTCCTGAATATACGAAAGGCGAATTATCCCCGCCGGGGCATCCCATTTTTGCGGTATCCGGAGATTCGCTTTTATGTACAGGAACGGATTCGCCTGTAAGTAGTGATTCTTCTATCATCAGATTGTTGCAATCCAGCACGATTGCATCCGCCGGTACGCGGTCGCCTTCCGCCAGAACGATGATGTCGCCACGCACCACTTCGCGTCCGGCAATTCTTCTGGATGCGCCGTCGCGGATAACCAGCGCGCGCGGGCTGGACAGGTCGCGCAGCGCATCGAGAGCTTTCTCTGTTTTGCCTTCCTGATACAGGGTGATGCCTATAACCACGAAAACGAAACCCAGAAGCATAAGCGCTTCCCGGAGGTCTCCCAGGAGCATATAAATCACGCCGCAGGCTATTAGCATTAACAGCATCGGCTCGCGCAGAACATTTAGCGCAATAATGAGTGTGCTGCGCTTTTTGGATGACGGGATTTCGTTAAATCCCTCGCTTGCCAGTCTCTCGGCGGCTTCCTTTTCAGAAAGCCCCTTGATGGCGCTGATGTTGTTCAAATCGAATTTCCCGGACATGTGCGCTCCTTGTATTGAATATATAAAAAAACCGCAGGATGCTTAGTCCTGCGGTTAATCCGCTGCAATACAAGCCCGGCTGCGGTTTTGAGGATCAGCCTGCTCCAAGCAAAAACTATTTTAAGGGAAGTTATTAAAAGATGTCAATGTTTTGGTGAGGTAGGCTCATAGCGCTCTATTTTGTTGCTAGGCAATCAATGCTTACCCATGTTACATAACGGCCTGCTGTTGAAGCTGATAATCCGGATGTATAATAGTTTAAATGGCTGCTTGAGCCGTACGATGCCGGCGGACGCTATCTGGCTCGCGGGGGCAAGATAGCCACTCCTCTGTCATTACGGATCAAGGCTGTTTGATCAGGTAATTCTATTATTGAACGCCGTATTTATGTGATATGTTTACGTAATCATGCTTATTACTCTGCCAGAAAAATTGTGAGATTTAGTTTTGCTAAGTGATTTTCCTATGCCATGAACTACGTCCTCTTTTTGTATTTGATACACTACCTGATATAAAATAGCCATGCGGTATAAGTACTGGTACTAAATATTCATGTAGTTATAGTTACTGAGCAATTGAATTTGAAATTTTATAGATGTAACATAGGTTAGAGTGGGGAATTAGTTTGTTTTTGGTTTGCATTATATGAAAATATTAGTAAAAATATGCATCAGGATGAAAAATGAGAAGGGGTTCACCCTGCTTGAAACACTGATATCAATAGCTTTAATAAGCATAATCGTGGTTGGGATTCTTATGGGACTGGCTACGTCATCCAAGGTACTTTTGGTCAGTGATAATTTGCAAACTGCCCGTAATCTGGCGGAGTCACAGATGGAATATATCAGGCAGCTTCCATATGCTTCTTCTTATGCGCCTGAGTCAATTCCGGATGACAGCGCTTACTCCGGCTTCAGTGTTGAGATAGATGTAATGGATATTTCAGACAGGGATACTACCATCCAGAATGTTACTGTCGTAGTAAGCCGAAACGGCAAAGAAATCACAAGCCTCAGCAGTTTTAAGGTTCAGTGAGGCAAAAATGAGATTTTATCGTGTAAAATCGAACGAAAATCAGCGCGGCTTCACGTTGATCGAGCTTCTGATAACGCTGACCATCGCCGTTCTGGTTGCCGGCATGCTTTCTACCGTAATATTCCAGATATTCGTTATCAATACGGAAACCTCATCCCGCATGCTGGTTATCAAACAGCTGGAAAGCGCCATGAACTGGTTTAATCATGATCTTGAAATGGCGCAAACCGTCGAAGTGGGGGAGGGGAGCGGATTTCCCCTTGAATTGTCATGGATTGAATGGGATAACACTGTAAGATCGGTCACATACAGTATCGGGAGTAATGAGCTGCAGCGTGCCTATTATACCGGGGAAGGCGAAGATCAGGTGCTTGAGGGTTCTCCCGTCATTGCAAGGTATATAAATATTGATAGCGGATTAACCAATTGCCAGTTCAGTAACGGTGTGTTCACTGTGAAAATGACCTCCAGTATAAGCGGATTCAGGCCGGTAAGCGAGACGCGCGAGCTTCAGATTGTTACCAGGTCAACTCAGCGGTAGGAAAAAATAATGATTAATTTTAAAAAATGGCAGAAATTCCTTTTATGGCTGTCCAAAGGAGAAAAAGGGGTATCGTTCATTACTGTTCTTATCATACTTCTGGTGGGCAGCCTTATTCTCGCTTCGCTTCTTTCAATCATTTCCAACGGGGTTGAGGTTGGCACTGTTTACGATGAGAATTCCAGGGAATTATATTCAGCCAATGCCGGGATAGGCGATGGAATATGGCAGATAAAATACAATCATCTAAACTCCAGTTTTACAGATTATTCCCCATACGAATACGAAGATAGTTTTGATTATACGCTGCCTGAGCAGGTCAATGATATGGGGGTGGGTGTCAGCATCAAGAACATCTGGGTGCCTGTGATTTCCCCGACCCCTACCGCCTCTGAAGCCAGTACTATAGTCAATGACGCCCGGCTTGTCATTACCGGCAGCAATATCTCCGAGACGGATTATAATTACAAAATCAAGATTCAATATTACCCCCAGTCCGGCGAAAGCCTGAATGTCGATACCATCGGCATCTGGCTGCCGCCCGGGTTCACATATCAGTATGGGAGTTGCGTGCTCGAAAAAGATGATTCAAAGGCCTATTACGTAGATCCGGCTCTGGATACAACATATGCCGATCACTGTGGCAATCAGGCAATTATATGGAATTTCGACTCGCTGCCTTTTTACCAACTGCCTGATGTGTATTCCGGCGATTTTCCAATGATTGCGGAGATAAAATTCAAATATATTGCAGGCAGCAGCGGCGGCACTCCTTTGGTAATGTCCTGGATTACCACTAATGGCGTCATCTCAATCCCGTATTCATGGGATGCCGATGTGAGGGTTTTCAATATATCTGCCACCGCCGGTGATACCGAAATAGAAACCTATGTTTCCAAGAGCGAGCTGAGGCAGCTCAGTTCGGCCATTTCCGGCGATTACGTCGCTGCCGGCAATTCCCTTATGATAGACACTAACCATGATTATTATAATGTTAAAGACGTGCTGCTTGCAGACAGCGACGCCACTGTGGATGATATTCCCGATGACGCGCAGGTAGCGGCTGCCTACCTATACTGGTCGGCGTGGCGCGCTGAAGGAACTAAAACCTCCGTTTTCTCTGACAACTGCAGCAATTTTGGCAAGTGGAATTCAGGCAGCACCTGGAACATAAGCAGTGGGCGTTTCCGCAGCCATTACAGCAGCGGCGCGGAGAGCACACGCTATTGCACGATTAAAGACCAGTACGCGCTGGATTTAAGCAGTTACCAGAGTGGGCTGGTTACCATATCATGGGATCAGTCCGAATCAGGGACTTTGGAATCAGATGACGGGCTGGACTTCGCTTTTTCCGGCGATAGCGGAGCTACCTGGAGCGCAAACATACAGGCATTCCGTAATGATAATCCGGAATCATCTTTCTCTTACACGATCCCGGTGCAATACCGCACCGATGAGTTCAAGATACGGTTCCATCTTGCCAGTTGCAGCGGCTCGAATGAATATGTATATATTGACAATATCAGGGTTGAGGTTTCAACGCCGGATACGTCTATCACATTCAGCATTAACGGCGATCAGGTTTATCTGGATGGGGATGGAGATCCCCAGCAGGGCGCAGGCAGTATAACATCGGAAAAGACGCAGGTATTGCCGAACTATAACGCTGACGGAACGGCCAACGGCTTTTCGTATTCATGTTACAAGGATGTCACGGCGCTTTTGCAGGAATATTCTGATGTTGGCGACGGTTCCAATCATACAGGCAACGGCGATTATACAGTCGGCGGTGTCACCGGCAGCACGGGCAACCAGTGGTCTTACGCGGGATGGTCACTTATCGTTATCTATACCAGCCCGGAAACAGTGGGGCACCAGCTTTACCTTTACGACAAGTTCATGTATGCCCACAACGAAACTAACATAGATTTCGATGAAGACGGACTGCCCGGCGGCAGCATCAGCGGGTTTATCGTGCCCGACCCGATAGAAGGCGAAGAGAATGCGGCCAGGCTCACGGTGTTCGTCGGTGATGGCGATTCCGCTTACGATTATGATTACCTTAAATTCAACGGCTCCAACCTGTTCAATCCGCAGAGCCCGTATCACAATGTCTGGAATTCGGTTTCATCGGATGTTTCGGCGCAGAACGGCATAGACATAGACACCTTCGACATAACGTGGGCCAGCGGGTTGCTGGAACAGGGAGATACATACGCCGATATCGATATGCCGACCGATGTGGATTCATGGAACCTGATTTATATCATCATATCCTTCCGAAGTGAAACTACGACCGGCGGCGCATTGTCTTTCCTCATCCGCAATTAGGATTTAAATAGAACAAGAAAAGGCAGGGATGGGATCAATCTCCATCCCTGCCTTGGTTTTTATCGGAGAGTGCCGGAATCGAGGCAATAATAGCTATTGACAATCGAATTCGATGGTGCTAGGCTAAAGCCAAATTTGGTAAAGGAGGGTGTTTCTGTATGGGCAAAAGTACCAGTATGATCGGTTTCTGGGCATTCATCATTGGTCTTATCCTGGCTATCGTCGCCGGGATCTTCGCTCCCCATAACACAGTCATTATTCTCATTCTCCTTATTCTAGGCGTAATTATCGGCATCCTTAACATCTCCGATAAGGAATCGACGCCGTTCCTGATTGCCACTATTGCGCTTATTGTGGTCGGCAACGTATTTACTCCCATAACTGCCCTTAAGATAGGCGAGTACCTGGGGCAAATCCTGACTTTGGTCGCAGCTCTTATGGCGCCTGCGGCTATTATTGTAGCCGGCAAGACGCTGTGGGCTGTAGGCAAACCCGGGGGAAAATAAACCGGATTAAATATAACAGGTCTTGCAGCAGCAGGGCAGGAATTATATATATCCTGCCCTGTTTTTTGCATTTTTATGCTGAAGCTAGCCAGTCAGAGATGTCCAGGCTGTTTTCCTGCTAAATATGGTTACAGGCCGGTTATGCCGCGCTGCACGAAAGCCATAACTGCCATTACGAGATAGATTGCGACAGTTGCGATAGTCCAGTGCCTTCCCGCCCGTGAAGCTATCCCTATCATGCCTCCGGTGGCGGCAAAGAAGAACATAACGTATGCGATAAGACTCCATTGTTCACTGCGGAAATCGACCTTGAGAATAGTATCGGCAACAAGTTCGAAAAGCGCGAATAAAATCATCAAGACAAGCCAGACAAAATAGATTGCAGGTTGTTTTGTCCTTAGCGCGGCATAAAACAGGTATATTAAAGGCACAAGGATAAAAGAAGAGAGGATGCCGCACCATAAAGCAGCTCCGCTCCAGCCCATAATGCGCGCCGCGAACACGGCAGTGATGAGCAGCATGTACACATTGGCAGATATGACCCCTGTCAGATTGTCTGTATCTGTCATTTCGCCAATCTCTTCCGGTGCGATATTTCTAAATATCTGCTTATGGCAGAGATATTACTATATGTGCAGCGGGGTATCGAACCCCAAAAGAGAATAATTTCAAAAACGTTTTGGAAGCGTTTTATCCGTTTTCTAGGCTATTCGTGCTTTAGTTTTCCTCTTCGATGGTTGTGCATTGCTTTCCTTCTGGCCTTCGGCATATCCGACAGCTCTGGAAAGCAGCGTATTGATATACTGATTTAAGCTAACGTTTTCCATCTCGGCCATTCTGGCCAACGATCCATAAATAGACGGCTGTACTCGAAGATGAAATTGACCGGTGTACTTCGCCGGTTCAGAAATAGGGAATCCCATCTCAAGGTCAGTCTCGAATTTCAGGCGTTGATTTATTTTCAGTTCGTTAATAGCCTTTTCGGGTGTATCACCGGTGCCGATTAGATAAGGCACCTCCTGCAAGCGGGCGACGTAGCACGAGCCGCTGTTATCTTCCTCGGTATTGATAATTATCGTGTAGGGCAGGCTCATATAATGCTCCAGATCTTTTATCATACCTTCCCCCTTTTTATCTGGTATCAATGATTTCAAGCAGTCCTTTAACGTAAGGCTGTCCCATCGGGTTAGTTCTGGGATAAGGGTAAGAGACTTGCCCGATTATGGCTACGGCATGGTTTCCACCAGCTTTGATGTAGCCATATTGCCCGATAAGCCATTCAAAATCAGCAAGGGAGACATTCTTGATGTTGTTCCTGATTTTCTGTTCCCTGTTTTCTCTCTTGCTCATTTCCTTATCCGTTATGCTTTATTAATACCATTATTGGTATTACTTGTCAATAGTTTCAGGTATAAAAATGGTTATATTTAAGTTTTATAAAAATTTCCACTGAATACCCGTCAGCTTGTTGGCGGGATGAAAGTGGCCTCGGCCTGTACTCCGGGGAGAGGCACCAGATGTCCCCAGCAAGCTGGGTGGTTATTCACTGAGTTGTCGTAATATCTTATTGTTGCGGGAGACACAGATATCCTGCTTTGCAGCCCAACTCAAATTCTTCCAGGCATGAAAACAACTCATTTTGAGAAGTCAAACGTATAGTGGATGTGCCTGATTGTGCCTGAGCAACTCGTGAAGTCAACCGTTCTGTGATCATTTAAATTTTTGCTATTGGGGCGTTTTCGAGGCTAAAATGGTGGACCCGAGGGGGTTCGAACCCCTTACCTTCTGACTGCCAGTCAGACGCTCTCCCAACTGAGCTACGGGCCCAAAAGACAAACCATAATTTAACACAAAACAGCCGTTCTTGCAAGGTTAAGAGCGATTTTACCTCCTCAAATGCCATAACGAGGTTTCGCATGGCGGAAGAGAGGCAATGCTCTGGTTCAGGATAGCCGGAGTGTCAGCGTTTGGCCTTCCACACAGCCCCGCCCGGAGTGTCCTCGATGACCACCCCAAGCGCTTCGAGTTGCTGGCGGATGTTGTCTGCCAGTTGGTACTGCTTTGCCTGCCTCAGACCTGTGCGCGTTTCCACCAGAAGCTGTATGAAAGGCTCCGCCCCGCCCAGCGAGGTCTCCATCCCCTTGAACGTCAGTCCCAGCACCCCGCCCAGCTCCCGCAGCAGCTCCTGCCCGGCGGATATATCGCAGCCCTCGTCGCGCAAGCGGTTCAGCTCGCGCGTCAGGTCGAACAGCACTGCCGTTGCCTGCGGCGTGTTGAAGTCATCGTCCATGGCCTCGATGAACTTTTGCCGGTAAGCCACGGCGTCGAAACCCGCCTGTTTTGCTCCCGCTGTGCCGGCCTCCAGCGCCTGTCTAAGCCTCTCAGCGCCCTTTTCAGCCGCCTCGACGGTCTCCTGTGAATATGTCAGCGGGCTGCGGTAATGCGAGCCCAGGAAGAAGATGCGCAGCGCGTCGCTGGAGTACTTCGCCAGCGCCTCTTTTATGCTGATGATGTTGCCGATGCTCTTTGACATCTTCTCTTCGCCGAGCCTCAGCAGGCCATTGTGCATCCAGTATTTTACAAAAGGCTTTTTGCCCGTAAAGCTCTCGCTCTGTGCTATCTCGTTCTCGTGGTGCGGGAATATAAGGTCGGCCCCGCCCCCGTGTATGTCCAGCGTCTCGCCCAGGTACTTCAGCGACATTGCAGAGCACTCTATATGCCAGCCCGGCCTTCCCTTGCCCCAGGGCGAACCCCACGAAGGCTCCCCCGGCTTGGCGCCCTTCCAGATGACGAAGTCCATGGGGTTTTCCTTCTCGTCGCCCGGCTCTATGCGCGCCCCGGCCATCATCTGGTCTAGCGTGCGGTGCGCCAGCTTGCCATAATCATCCATTTTGGTAACGCGGAAATAGACGCTGCCCTCGGCCGGATAGGCGTAGCCTTTATCCACCAGTCCCTGCACCATCTCGATTATCTTGGGTATCTCCTGTGTGGCGCGGGGATACATATCCATGCGGCTGACGTTCAGGGCGTCCATGTCGCGCATGAAATCATCCATGTTCTTCTCGGCCAGTTCCGAAATGCTCACTCCCAGCGCGGCGGCCTTGTTGATTATCTTGTCGTCAATGTCGGTGAAGTTTTGCACGCACTTCACTTTATAGCCGCGGAACTTCAGATAGCGGCGGATGGCATCGAAGTTGATGTAGCTCATGGCGTGGCCTATATGCGGGCCGGATTGCGGCGTTATGCCGCAGACGTACATCTTTACCTCATCGCCCTGCGGGAGGAACTCTTCTTTTTGGCCTGAAAGCGTATTTGTGATTTTCATTTGAGGATTATTATAACAGGTGCGGGGATTAAAAGGCGATACCCGCGCCCCCTGTCATGCGGAGCAAGGCGAAGCATACCGGGGCGGGGAGTTGTGTAACGCTCCACCCTGAGGTCCTCACGCTCGGCAGGCTCGCTCAGGACGACAAGGGGGACAGGCGA
>CAYRSY010000025.1:2213-18747 GCA_964427105.1 uncultured Dehalococcoidales bacterium | reverse complement strand
TTTGGTGTAAAATAGGCACGAAGAGGGGCGGTTAGCTCAGTGGTTAGAGCGCTTGCTTCACACGCAAGAAGTCAGAGGTTCAAATCCTCTACCGCCCACCACGCCATGCAAGAAACTTGCTCATTTAATTCTGTCTGGGTAATATACACTATTGACGATTACAAGCACTGCTACTATACTTGCTTAAAATACAAACCAAGATAAGGAGAGTGTTTCATGGAATCTCAGGCACTTAAAGATCTGGTTAAAAAACTCCACAGCGATCTAAAGATCAAACAGCAATTTTTATCTGATCCGGACAGCATTCTTTCCCAATTCGCACTGACTTCAGATGAAAAGGAAGCTGTACTCAGCAGCCGTGCACGGCTGGCTCTGGCAACCCCCAACGGCCAGATGGCAACCGGCGCTGAACCTTTGATTGCCTGGGTATAGTTAAGCGACCTTCCTGCGATGACCTGGCAAGCACAGCAAAGCAGCCTTCTAGCCGATGAGTTGGAGGCAGTGTTGAAATCTGTCCCTGAAGATGCCGGGGATTTGCAGGATTTGGTCAGGGTGCCGTTGGGTGTTGTCCGGCGTGGACTTTCCAATAAAGCGGCCAGTGATATTCCCTGGCCGCTTTTGCCCATGATGGTATGCCAAGCGATATCGGGACAATACAGGCAAGCAGTGCCGGTAGCGGCGGCTTTACAGCTTCTTTTTGCTGCCGGCGATGTCTTTGATGACATCGAAGACACAGACAAATCCAAATCCCTTTTGCTTGAATGCAGCCCGGATATAGCTACTAATATAGCTACGCTTCTTCTTATGTTGGCTGAAAGCGCGATAACGCGCCTTAAGAACACAGGCGTCGAAGATGCTATTATAGTCAATGTGATGAGGTCTCTGAATTCATATTACACTACTGCCTGTATCGGGCAGCATCTGGACCTGTCCGCTGGACAGGAAGAACTACTGTTGGAAAATGAATATTTAAGAATTATAGGCATGAAATCAGCCTCCCAGATAGAATGCGCCTGCCATCTCGGAGCCCTAGTAGCGACCGACAAGGCCGATTTGATTTCCGAGTTCAATGATTTCGGCCACAATCTGGGTATGGCCTCCCAGATAATGAACGACATCCTCGGCATCGAGAGCGAAGACGATATCCTGCAGCGTAATAAAACGCTTCCGGTTATTTTTGCCTTGACGCAAACAGACGAAGAAACCCGTTGCCAACTGGAAAACGCATTTTGCCCGGATTCGCAAAAAAGAACGAAGGAGATAGCACAGACAAAAAATTTAATCTATAATTGCGGAGCTATTTATTATTCGACCCTTCAGGTTGAACTATATAAACAATCGGCTTTAAAAGCGCTGTCACAAGCAGCTTCAATCGGCGCAGAAATTGATAAACTAAGAGTATTCCTGGTATAACCGCATGAACTCAAATAGCCTTTCCAACATCAAATCAGGGGGTTCTGTCTCTCGCAAAGATAGACTTAAAACCATACTGTTCTGGCTGTTTTCCATCGCTATAATCGCTACCTCATTGGTTTTTTTTATATTGAGCGCCGGCAAATCCTACATGGGAATCACTTTTAAGCTACATGATACGGGATGGGAGGTGGAAAGTGTTAACCCCGACGGAGCAGCCAGCCAAGCGGGTATAATCACAGGAGATCGCCCTTTAAAAATAAATGGGCAACCTGCGCAGATATTTCTACAGGATTACGAAAAAACAGGCATAGTTACCGAACTGATTCTCGAGGATATAACAGTCGTCGATAACGAAGGACAGTTAAAATCAGTTGATCTGGAACAGACCAGACCGTCACAAAAAGACACTGCCATGCTGCTATTATGGTTGTGCATTTGTGTAGTTTTTTGGGTCATTTCTTTCTACATATTTGTTAAAAAACCAGATAGCATTATTGCGCGGTTATTCTTGTGCTGCGGCCTGATTTTTGGCCTCACGTTAAGCTCGACTGTCGCAAGTGGAAGGCATATACTCACAGCAGATCATTTAGCCGTAATATCAATGCTCTTTGCCCCTTTTTTACTTTTACACTTCTTCCTTGTTTTGCCAGAAGAAAGAGTCTGGGCGCGAAAAAGCCGCTTGATGTATATGATATATGCGCCTCCGCTTATCACACTGGCTCTTTACCCCTTTGTCGGTTACTCCGAAGGACAACCTCTGCCGGTGTTTCGAGATTTCAGGCTGATAGAGTTCGGGGCGGCTCTGTTATTATCAGTTTTAGCCGCCATTTTAAACTACGTTCGCGCAACTTCACCCAGAACACGCCAGCAAATGAAAATTATATTTATCGGAGGTGCTGCAGCTCTAATCCCCTTTTTGGTTATCGGCATGATACCGGCAGCTATATTGCATACATATTTCTTACCATCAGAAGTCAGCTTGATATTTATTCCGACCATACCACTGGCAATGGGTTATGCCATTATTAACCAGAAACTGCTGGATATTGATGTCTTCATCAGGCGAAGTGTTGTCTATGGTTCTATCACTTTAATAATGGCAGGCATATTGTCCGTTGCCATTTTTTTCACTCTGAGCCTGCAAGAGTCAATTGGGCTTTCAACAGAACTGCTGATAGCGCTCGCCTTGGGCGGTATAGCTACGGCCCTTTTAGTTCCGATTAAAAGTGGCATCGAGACTCTTATTGATAAGATTTTCTATAAAGACAGATACGATTACCGCCAGATAATCCAGACGCTTAGTCATTCCCTCAATCTAACCAACGATGCCGCTGACGCTTCTCACCTGATAGTAAATACTATCGCTAAAACGCTGAATCTGGCAGGGGGAAGCCTTTTTATTAAAACCGAAGCAGGTTCATATCAGCAAATAGCATCCCAGGGGGTATTGACTGAACTCGGGAACCAGCAGATTATCGACCTGGTATCAAAACTCGAACCAAATACTGTGTTTCCTAATCTGGCGTCCTCTCTTCATGAAGCCAACATAGCTTACATCGTTCCAATCATAGCCGGAAAAAAGCAGATTGGCCTTCTTTGTCTCTCTCCCAAGTTATCAAGACAGGAGTTTTCCAATAACGATCTCTATTTGATTGAATCCCTTGTTTCCATGTCTTCGGGTTCATTGCTTAGAATGCTGGCTGATGCCCGAACGCTGACAGAACGCAGACAGGCCGAAGAAGCGGTCAAACGGGCTGCGGAAGAATGGCGGGCTACGTTTGATTCGATTGACGATATGATAGCCACACTCGACTCCAATCATGTGATACTGCGGGTAAATAAAGCTTTTGCCGATGCAGTTGGCGCATCGCCTCAGGAAATTGTCGGCAGACATTGCTACGAAGTTATCCATTGCGCTTTAAAACATACCGATCTGTGCCCGCATATAAAAACCCTTGCGACACGAAAAACAGAATCATGTGAATTTTTCGAGCCCAACCTCGGCAAGTATGTTGAGGTCACCACTTCCCCTATACTTGATCCGAAGCAAAACATTATCGGTTCAGTGCATATAATCAAAGACCAGACAGCGCGCAAACAATCTCAGGCTGAACAACAGCGCCTTCGGGAAAAGGCCGAGGTTTCCAGCCGTCTGGCGGCGGTAGGAGAGATGGCTGCCGGGGTTGCGCACGAAATCAACAATCCTCTTACCGGTGTTATCGGCTTCTCCCAGCTTTTGGCAGAAAGACAGGATCTGCCGCAAGACGCCAGAGAAGAAATAAAAGTGATCGCAGATTGCAGCCAGCGCGTAGCTGATATTGTTAAAAAATTATTAACTTTTGCCCGCCAGTCCAAACCCGTTAAAACTGCAACCAATCTTAATAATATTATTGACAATACTCTGAAATTACGCAGCTATGTGCTTACAACGGCAAATATAGAAGTAAAAACATATCTGGATCCGGAATTGCCTTCTGTAATAGTTGACCCCGGACAAATTCAACAGGTCATTCTCAATTTAATTATCAATGCTGAATACGTCTTGAAGAAGCAAAACAGCAAGGGCACATTGACCATCACAAGTGAAAAGGCGGACGATCACATTCGTATCACCTTCCATGACAACGGTCCGGGTATAACCCCGGATAACCTCAAACGGATTTTTGAGCCTTTCTTCACCACAAAACCCCTGGGAGAGGGAACCGGTCTGGGACTTTCGTTATCGCGTTCCATTATACTCGAGCACAACGGGGAAATGCTCGTGAAAAGCGACCCCGGTGACGGCGCTGCTTTTACAATTCTATTACCTGTCCCCGACAAATTGCCAGAGCCATCAACCCCGCCCGCTTCTATCTGCAAGCCAAAATCAACTACACTGAAAAATACCAGAATACTCGTAGTAGATGACGAGCTTACTATTAGAAAATACTTGACAATTGCCTTGACAAAGTCAGGCTATGAAGTAGACAGCACCGACAGTCCGGATGAAACAATCGACAAGCTGCATCAAAATAGCTATGATCTGATGTTTTTGGATATCCGCCTTCCCGGGATTAGCGGCATAACGCTTTATGAAAAAATCAAAGAGCAAATACCGCAGATGGCCGATAAAGTTATAATAATCACGGGGGACACTTCCAGCGCAGATGTAAAAAACTTTCTCAAACAATATGGCCTTAACAGCATTTCCAAACCATTCGACCAGCAGACATTGGAAATAAAAGTGAACGAAGTATTGGAACAGACGGCTTAAGACTAATGGTTGAAAGCTGTATAGGTCATGCTATTTATTATCAGTCGCATAGCGCAAATCCGCCTGATGATACTATTGAGAAAATCCAGAGAATTTTTATCCTCTGGTTCGCATCCTGCGCAAATTGTTGTAGCCTGGCAATAGCGCATCGCTTATGGAATTTTTAACATTATTCATATCCCTGCGTTGCACAAATAAATGCGCGCATTGTCTCTATGGATGTTCACCGGAACATGGCGAGCACATGTCATGGGATATTTTTCAACGTTCATTAACTGTTGCAAAGGAAAACCGTATCGGCAGATTAAACTTTTTTGGGGGCGAGCCCCTACTTAACCCCCTGTTTTTCCCTATGCTTCAAGCCGCGCTGGAGGAAGATTTTTCCCTGATAATTGCGACTAACTGCAGGCTTCTGGCAAAAAAAACACTTTTCAACAAATTCCTTAAGATTACAAACCGGTATAAAAAGAAAATCGTAATTGTTACAGCCAGAGACAGATTCCACCTGGAATTCTTTGACCCCGCCGAAATTATCGATATTCTGAGGGAAAAAGATTATGAGGTAGTTGTGAACAACTATTCGGATAGTACCATTGCGCTATCGGAATATAACATCGGCAATCAGGGACTGGAACAACTCAACACCCGATTTTCCTGTTGCAACGCAAAACCGAACGATTATCTGGGAGTTTTACCAGACGGCGGCTGGACAATTTGTCCCGCATCAATTGAAGCTTTTGGTGATATTCGTGCAAACAGCCTTCCGGAAATACTATTATTCAAACAAAATTTACCTCTGCGCTACGGGGATGGTTGCACCAGATGCCTGAAAGATTTTAAAAGCTTCCATAAATATCTGAAATGAAAAAAAATATTCCACGTGAAAGCGCAAGCCAGCGCCTTCGTGCATCCTTCTGTTATTCCATCCTGCGAATCCTTGGATAATAGTTACATATCAGTAAAATCGAATGACCCTTTCGGCTCATTTAAATGAGCTTTACGGTCTTTTTTAACACATTCTGGGCGCACACAATATAATTAAGCCCAGGTATGCCCTTAGCAGCAATGACCTGCAGGTTAATAACACCGCAGGCATTAACGTCTGCAACAATATAAAAGTGGCAACAGTTACGATGTTAGAGAGTTATAAAGCATGTCGGATATAAACAATAACCAACCAGGAAAAGATAAATGCTCCCGCAAACAATTTGAAAATGGGAAGAAATATCGGCTTATCGCTGAAAACACCGCCGACTACGTTGCCACAATGGACTTTCATGGAATATACACGTATCTCAGTCCGTCTCACAGAAAACTTGGCTACAGAGAAGAAGACCTTCTGGGGAAATGTGGATGGGATTATATCCATCCCGAAGATAAAGCCAGGTTTTTCCCCATGTTCAAGCAATATACAGGGATGAAACTGCAGCAACTTCTGGGCATGAAAAAAGACCTGCACTTTGAAGCCATGATATATCGTTTTCCCGACGCCGCTGGTAAATGGCATTATCTGGAAGCTACCGCCAGCCTTACCGGCTCACCCGCCGGCAAAGGATTGAATGTGCTGCTGATCAGCCGCGATATAACTGAACACCACCACATGGAAGAACAGCTAAAGGAATCTGAAGAGCGCTACCGCGCTCTTATCGAATTGGGCACAGAAGCAGGCGAAGCCATCATTATGCTGCAGGATATTGACGGCAAAGAAGGCATACATACCTTTGTAAATGACCATTGGGCGCATATCACCGGCTACCCCAAGGAGGCACTTCTGGGCTCCTGTTTCTTTGACCTGATCAGCGACAGGGATCGGCTGGCTTCTATAGAAAGACACAGGCAAAGGATGCGGGGTAAAACCGTGTCCGGTATATTCGAAGCGAATATCATTCGTAAAGACGGCACAGAAGTTGCTATTGAGCTCACAGGATCCTTCACAAACTACCAGGGAAAATGCGCCAACGTATTATACTTGAGGGATATCTCAACGCGTAAGCGGCACGAGCAAAAAATCAGGCAATCTGAAGAACATTTTTCATCTCTGTTCGATGAAGTGCCCATCGCTATCTGGGATTTAAATTACTCCCTTGTCAAGGAATATATCGATAGCCTGCGCGTTAAGGGCATTACCGATTTCAGACAGTACTTCGACGACAATCCTGATGAAGTACTGCATTGTCTTATGCTGGAAAGTGGGCATAATACTTATATCAACAAATCCACCCTGGCACTGTGGGAAGCGGACTCAATGCAACAAATGCAAGAGGGTATTTTCGACCTGATCAGCAAGCGGCCTGCAGGTCTTTCATATGATAAAGAAAACCTCATTTCCATGATAGAGGGCAAGTCGGAAAACAGTTACGATTGCTACGATCCGACATTCAAGGGCAACTGGAAACATCTTCATTCTATCTGGCGCATAGCCCCCGGACACGAGAAAGACTGGGGGCGCGTATATCATCTTTTCTACGACATTACCGAAAGCAAGCTGGCCGAGGAGGAAATTCTACGCCTGAACAGGCTGTATGGAGTTGTCAGCCACGTCAACCAGACAGTCGTGCGCGTAACCGATAAACAGGAACTGCTGGAAATGGTGTGCCGTATCATCGTCGAGCAGGGCGGCTTCAAACTGGCATGGATCGGGCAAATAGAAACAAATAGCAACCGCGTCCTGCCCGTTGCATCGGCTGGCATAGCCAGAGACTATCTGAATGGCATTATAGTTTGTGCAGATGATACCCTTGTGGAAGGCCGCGGACCTACAGGAACATGCATACGTGAACTGAAACCGTTTGTCCAGAACGATTTTTTAAATGACCCCAATACCCAACACTGGCAGGAAAAAGCTCGCATTTATGGTTTCCGCGGCACAGCGGCTTTCCCAATATTCTTCAGCGGCCATGTGTGGGGCGCATTGACGGTGTACTCGGATGCTGTAGGTTACTTCGGCCACAGGGAAATCAAGCTGCTGGAGGAAGTTGCGGGAGACATCGGTTTCGCGCTGGACAACAGCTGGAAAGAAGAACAGCGCAGGCAAGCCGAAGAAGCCGTCAAACTGAATGATGCCCGTCTGGAAAGCCTGCTTAGAATCTCTGAATACAGGGCGGAAAGTCCGCAGGAACTGCTGGATTTAGCCCTTGCCGAAGCTATCAAACTCACCGGCAGCAAGATCGGCTTTATCCTTCATTATTCCGAAGACAGGCAGGAGTTCGTGCTTAATTCATACTCGAAAAGCGCTATGCAAACATGCAGTATCGCTGATACAAAAACTGTATTTCAGCTCAACCAGGCCGGGCTATGGGGAGAGGTTGTACGGCAGCACCGCCCCATACTAATCAACGACTACCAGTCATTCAACCCGCTTAAAAAAGGGTTCCCTGAGGGGCATGTCACAATATCGCGATTCCTCAGCGTTCCGGTAATCATCGATGACAGAATCGTGGCTACAGTGGGCGTTGCCAACAAGGAGACTGAATATACACCAGCCGACACACGCCAGCTTTCCCTGCTCATGGACTCGGTCTGGAAGGTAGTCTCCCGTATGAAAATCGAATCGCAGATAAAAGCGTCACTGGTGGAAAAAGAGCTTCTGCTGAAAGAAATCCACCACCGCGTAAAAAACAACATGCAGATTATATCGAGCCTGCTCCAACTTCAATCCAACTTTGTAACGGATGAGGCGGATGCGCTCATGTTCCAGGAAAGCCAGCAGCGCATAAACTCCATGTCGCTGGTTTATAACAAGCTTTATCAATCCAAAGACCTGGCCAACATAAGTTTTTCCGAGTATGTGAACAGTCTGGTAACAAATCTGATGGAATCTTACAATCTCAATGAAGACAGGATAACCGTCAGAATAAATGTCGCAGAGATTGAGATGGAACTTGACTTTGCCATACCATGTGGACTTGTCATCAATGAAGCGGTTACCAATTCGCTGAAATATGCGTTTCCTGATAACCGCAAGGGCGAGATCTGGGTTGATATTCAACAGAGAGACGCACAGATAATTATGGTACTGGGAGATAATGGCACTGGCATCCCCGCTAATATCGATTTTGCCACCACAAAGACGCTGGGCATGACGCTCATTCAAACGCTGGTGATACAACAGCTCAGCGGAAAAATAGAGTTAAAGCGTGACTCGGGGACAACATACATTATCAGTTTTTCCCGATAGGCAGCAATATCCCCAAAACAGCAGATCTTGTTTAGTTGTGGGAAACAACTGCGAGGGACGCGCATAAACTTTAAAACTGCCTTTGAGAATCTGGGATCACACGAAGATAGCCTTACCGGGAGCTTACAGTTCAGGTATTAACCCATTTCATACCTCGTTTAAGCAAGGAATTTTTCCATACCCCGGCTTGCCCAGTCGGGATATTCAGAAAAAGAATTTATAAATTCTGGCCTGTTTCCGTAATATAACAAGACTACCCTGTGACATTCGCCAACTTTAGTATGTCTTTTAATGTAATCATATACAACATTACCTTAATCATACAAAAGACAGGATCGATAGAAAAAACTATGGTACTATCAAGCGCAGAAATATGTTGCACAGGCACGCATTCCTTTAGGCCACATGCTGAAGTAATGTTATAATTCCAATTATGGTCAAATTCAACACCATTTTCCTGAATTTTAAACAGTGGCTTCAAGAATTTATACCAAAGCAACCCCGCCTCTCCCCTCAGGACGAAGACCGCTGCCGCGCCCATTTTATACGGGTCGATGCCATACAGACCAGTTTGGGAATGTTGCTCTTTCTAATGCTGGTAGTGCCTTCTTTTGCCAACGATTACCAGTTCTTCGGCCAATCGACTGCTTTCTATATGCTTATGGGGCTCAGAATAGTCATTATCTTATCCAGTGTCATTTTCATAATATTCATCAGAAAAGTTAAATCTCCTGATCTCTATGACCGCATAGTCGCCTTATGGCAGCTCATCAGTATTATCGTTGTGCTGGCCGTCAATCTTTCACGCCCGGCGGATTACTACATGTTCGCCGCCATTGACATCAGCATCATCTCTACTATGTATATAGTATTCCGTTCCCGCTTTGCAATACAGGCAACCCTGGCTTCAGCTTTTACCATAGCCGATCTTTCCATTATACTGCTGACCAAAACCCTCTCCGATCCAGCCTTGCGCGCCATCGTCGCAGGTTATATCCTCGCCAATGGGCTGGGCATGACCGCTCTGTGGATGCTCAATATATCCAGGCGCCGCGAATTCCTGTCCCACGAGCAGGAAACCGCAGCCCTCAAGGAAAAACAACGCCTCGAGGCAGAAAAATACAGACAATCCCGACTGGAATCCATCGGCTCGCTGGCAGGAGGCATAGCCCACGATTTCAACAATATTTTAACCGGAATAATCGGTAACATAGACATGGCCAATGAAGCCCTCGACGCCCATAACAACGAAGAGGTCAAACTCAGATTAAAAGACGCCATGTACGCCTCGGAGCAGGGAGGAAATCTCAGCAGCCAGATACTCAACTTTGCCAGAGGCAGCGCTCCTGATATGAAAACCATTGCTCTGCAGGAACTAATCAGGGAGGCAACTGACTTTGCCCTGCACGGATCCAATGTAAAAAGCCAGATAAGCCTGGATGAATCTCTATGGCCTGTTGAAGCCGATAAAGACCAGATCTCTCAGGTTATCTCGAACCTCGTCATCAATGCGCGCCAGTCTATGCCGGGCGGGGGCATTGTAAAAATCAGCGCACGCAATATCACCCGCGGCAGCACTGGAGAGAATCAGGAAGTTCGGTTCGTTATGTTAGAGATAGAAGATAACGGACCCGGCATACCGCCCGACAAACTAAACCGTATATTCGACCCTTTCTTTACGACCAGAGAAGGCGGGTACGGGATGGGTTTGCCGGTAGCTTATTCTATCATCAAAAAACACGGGGGATTCATAGAAGCCCAATCCATTATGGGAGCAGGAACCTTTTTCTACGTCTATCTGCCGGCGTCTGACAAAAGGCCGCAGATTGAAAAACAAGACGCGGATGGATCCCTAAAAGCGGGAAGCGGACGCATCCTCCTGATGGATGATGAGAAATCCATAAGAGAACTGCTCCTGAGAGGATTGGAAAGAACAGGATACACATCTGAAGCCGCCAGCAACGGAAGCGAAGCTCTGGCTCTGTACCGCAAAGCCATTCATGCGGGTACCCCATACGATGCCGCCGTACTGGATCTGACTGTTCCCGGCGAGATGGGAGGGTTAGAAACTCTCAGGGAAATGCAAAAACTAAACCCGAATATTATCGCAATCGCATCATCCGGTTATTCCGACGATCCCATAATGTCTGAATACAGGAAATTCGGATTCTCCGGCGCCCTGATTAAACCCTACACAATTTCCGTGCTGCTTTCAACGTTGAACAAAGCCCTCAACAAGAATGTGGACTAACATCTGTTACGCATGCTTATATTAAAAAATCCTCTTAACTTTTTCTGAAAAACTAACGCCTCTCGTAGTGATGAGCCCCTGCAAAAACAAGCAGGGGCTTTTGTTTTATAATAAAGCAATACTTGTTGCTGGAGAAAAATATGACACTGGCACTTCTTGTAGGCGCAGGCGGGTTCCTGGGATCCGTCGCACGGTATCTGTTGAGCGGCTGGGTGCAGCGCGTAACCCAGGATTCGTGGTTCCCTTACGGCACTATGTCGGTCAACTTGCTTGGATGCCTCATTATCGGCGTGCTGGCAGGCCTGGCCGAAAGCCGCGGCATACTCACCCCTTACAGCCGCGCCTTTTTACTGGTGGGAATGCTGGGCGGTTTCACAACCTTCTCCAGCTTCAGTTATGAAACCGCTTCACTTTTTAGCAGTGGACGAACGCTGGCCGCTATAGCCAATGTCGCCCTTCAGGTTATCTTGGGAATTGCCATTACATGGATGAGCTATCATCTGATACAGAGGATTGGAGGCGCTTCATGAACCTGCCCGAAGAAGGACAACTGCTGCGTATATTTATCGGTGAAAGTGACCGCTACGAAAACATCCCGTTATATGAGTGGATAGTAAAACAGGCACGCCAACAGGGTTTGGCAGGCGCAACTGTCCTGCGCGGCATCGCTGGTTTCGGCGCCGCTTCGCGCATCCATACCGCCAATATACTGCGCCTGTCGCTCGACCTGCCGATAATCGTTGAGATAGTGGATAAACCAGAGCGTATCGAGACTTTCCTGCCGATAGTGGACAAGGCCGTTAAAGAAGGACTGGTAACAACGGAAAAAGCCCATATAAAGCTTTACAGGGCCGCTAAAGAAAAGGGATAGATGGCAATATAATATCCTTTCCCTCGAATAAAGAGGAGCAGGATGAGAGACTGCTATGAGCCATCCAGACTCGAAACCCACGCATAGAGGAATTCCCCCTCTTGTCGCCCTGAGCGAGTTCGCCAAGCGTGAGGGAATCAGGGCAGGACGGCCGTTATTACATGCTGGAGACCGCAAGGCAAAGGCATGATAGCATAAGCTAAGCTGCACAGGAGATTGTACAGACTCATAGCGAAAATAGCATGTGCAGCGGATAACTTTGCCCGAGCCCCTGCTCCCCTCCTCTGCACCAGCCTTTATTTTATCCCGATAGAATTATCTCCCCTCCCTGATTTAATATAATTGTCATAATTTCCATCCGCATTTAACGCATATTTAATGCTTTTCATCTTATTATTGAGACAGTTTCTTTCTGCAAAGAAGGATTTTTATACGCGAAGGTATTGACAACAAACAGATCCGTTGCTAGTATATATTCTAATATATGTATATTAGCCTGTTATGGGCGGAGAGGGATTCTTTGATAAACCAGCAAAAACAGCAACTATTCAAAATGCAGGCTGAAATCTGCAAGGCGCTTTCAGATGCCAAGCGCCTGATGATAGTGCATGAACTGCGCGATGGAGAATTATCTGTAGGGCAGCTTGGCGCGCGCCTGGAATTGCCGCAAGCAAATGTTTCCCAGCACCTGGCGATTATGCGCAAGCATGGCGTAGTGAACACCCGCCGTGAAGGCACTACCATCTATTACGGCCTTGCCAGCTGCAAAATAGGCGAAGCCTGTGATATGGTGCGCGGTGTGCTTATGGAACAATTATCCAGCAATCGCGAACTGTCTCAACTGCTTGCTAAAAGCTAGCCGTCAACTGATAACTGAAAACTGATAACTAATAAGGAGGAGCCAATGGCGGAAGCAGAGAACAAGAAAAAGGTTTCCATGGTAATCTTTTCCGGCGACATGGACAAACTCTTCGCAGCCTTCATCATCGCCACAGGTTCGGCGGCGGCCGGCTTCGAAGTGACCATGTTCTTCACCTTCTGGGGGCTCAAAGCGCTGCAAAAGAAGGGCGTATCCACAGGCAACGGCTTTTTCGGGCGCATGCTCGGCTGGATAAACGGCGGCGACATCTCCAAGGCCAACCCCAGCCGTTACGGATTCGGCGGCATGGGACGCTGGATGTTCGGCAAGATGATGAAATCCAAAAACGTCTCCTCCCTGCCCGAACTGCGTCAACTGGCGCTTGATCTGGGCGTCAAGATGTACCCCTGCCAAATGAGCATGGATGTGATGGAATACGAACGCGAGAAGTTAATACCTGAGATAACTGATTGCGTCGGCGTAGGTTTCTTTATCGAACAGGCTTCCCAATCGGCCTTTACCATGTTTATCTAATTTTTAAGGAGGATATGCACAATGACGGACGAAATGAAAGTTGACCTGGATCTCGACCTCAAAGGACTCCTCTGCCCCCTCCCCATGGTGCGTGTGAGCCAGAACATCGGCAAGGTGCCGGTGGGCGGGATTTTAAAAGCTACCGCCACCGACCCCGGTTCACAGGCAGATATTCCATCATGGGCACGCACTACCGGCAACGAAGTTGTCAAAGCGGAGAAAGACGGTAAAAACTTCGTCTTTTATGTCAAAAGGCTGAAGTAGGGCAGTTTGATCAAATAACATATAGATAGCAAGGAGGTGCTCGGTTGCCGGAAGAAATCAAAGTTGACCTGGACCTGGACCTCAAAGGGCTACTCTGCCCTGTCCCCAAAGATACGGTGCTCCGGAATATCGCCAAAGTTGAGGTGGGAGGTGTAATCAGAGCTACGACCAGCGATCATCACAGCCTAGAATGCATCCCCGCGTGGGTGGGCACCGAAGGCAGTGAAATTATGAAAATAGACAATAAAGGCAGCGAATTTGTATTTTATGTCAAGAGGCTGAAGTAGTATGGACGCTATCTCGTTCATCGCGGCTGGAATTATGGTGTATGTAGCCGTAGCCGTTTTCCTAATCGGCTGTATATACCGCATAATCAAATGGCTCCGAACGCCCAAAATGCCCGTGCGGCAGGGAATGTTCCCCCGCCGGACAGGTGCGATGAGATTTCTGAAACTGGGCAAGGACAGCTTCATCTTCCCGCAGACGCTGGATAACGACCGCTGGATGTGGCTCTTCGTTTTCGGCATGCATCTGGCAGGCATCGGACTGTTTGTAGGCCACCTGCGGCTGTTCTTCGAGTTCACTCCTGTTTACAACATAGTGGGTGCCGAAGGCATGGAAACAATGGCAGGACTGGTGGGCGGCGCTATCGGCATCGCTCTCTTTATCGCCTTTACCTATTTCCTGCTGCGCCGCTTCAAATCGCCCTACCGCGATCTTTCCGTGCCTGAGGATTATCTGCTGCTGTTGCTTATTCTATTGCTGATTCTGCTGGGTGATCACCTGCGCTTTACCCAGCCCTTTGATCTCGCGGCTTACCGCGATTATATGGCCAGCCTGCTGGCCTTCAAACCGGCTTTCCCGGCGGAGATAGCCGATTCCGCCGCCAAATGGGTGCTGGTGGGACATGTTCTCACAGCCAATCTGCTGCTGATATACTTCCCGTTCTCAAAGCTGGTGCATTCCATCGGCGGATTTGCCGGAAACCTCTTAAGGAGCGAATAGATGGTTACTAAAGAGGAACAGGAAAGTGCCGTCAAGGTGCTGGATGAAAAGACCAACCGCCAGCTTCTTTACTACATGGATATATGCACGCGCTGCGGACTGTGCAAGGACGCCTGCCACCAGTACGTCACTACAGGCGACATCCTCTATCTTCCCGCCTACCGCGCCGAGCTTATCCGCCGCGTGTTCCGTAAATACTTCACCATACAGGGGAAGCTGCTTCCCTCGATAGTGGAAGCGGAAGCACTTGATGACAAGCTGCTGGATGACCTGTACCGCACCACCTACGCCTGCACAGCCTGCCGGCGCTGCATGTACTACTGCCCGTTCTCCATAGACACAACATGGTTCACATCCGTGGCCAAAGCCATGCTGCTGGCTGTCGGAAGAGGCGCCACCATACTGGGAGAGCTGGCCGATGCCGCTATCATGAAAGGCGAGAACATCGACATGTTCCGCGACATACTGATAGAGGGGCTGAAGGACACCGAGAACGAACTTAAAGAGCGCGTCGGCGACCCCGATGCCGCCATCCCCATCGGTAAGAAAGGAGCTCATTCCCTCTACGTGGCGCTGGCTGGCACGCATACCATATTGCCTATGGCTGTTATTTTCCATGAGGCCAAAGCCGACTGGACGCTGTCGCTCTTCGAGGCCGCCAACTACGGCTACTTCTACGGAGACACCGCCAAAGCCAAAAAGATAGCGCAGCGCTTCGTGGACGAGGCCAAAGCGCTCGGAGTAAAAGAGATTATCATTTCCGAGTGCGGCCATGCCTACCGCGTCATGGAGTTTCTCTACGAGGCATGGGCTAAAGAGAAACTGCCTTTCAGGATTAGAGCGGCGGTGGATGTAATGCACGACTATATGAAAGAGGGCAAGATTAAGCTCAAGCCCGGCAGCCTTATCGAGCCGGTTACCTATCACGACCCCTGCCAGGTAGGCAGGAACGGCGGCTTCTACGAGGAGCCTCGCAATCTGGTGAAGGCCGTAGCTGCCGATTACCGCGAGATGACGCCAAACCGCGAGAAGCAGTGGTGCTGCGGAGGCGGCGGAGGGCTGGTGGCCGAGAGCGAGTTCGACGACCTGCGCCTCAAGAGCGGAGATAAGAAGGTAGAGCAGATACGCAAGACGGGAGCGAAAGTCCTCGTGACTCCCTGCGAGAACTGCCGCCTTCAGATTGAGGCTCTCAACGAGAAGCACAGCCTCGGCATACGCATCAGTTCGGTCATGGATATGGTGGCTAACTCTTTGGACATGACAGGAGATTAACCGGCCTGGATTCGGGTTTCAGAGGCTCCCGTATTGTCCTGACGTGGGGGGCATCCGCCTGAGGCGGATGCCCCCCTTTTTGTTTACCACACGCAGGACTGCTACCGAGGGGAAAATCCCTCTCCTTCCAACTTCGGAAGGTCTCCCTTTTGCCAAAGGGAGAGTTACGGATTCGTCAGTCGTTTCACTGCGAAATTTTTTTCTGTGCGGAACGACTCTCTTCTGCCCCGAAAATGACCAGGGGGATGGAAGCAGCTATCAGCTATCGGATTGTTAAGGGGTTATATGATACCACAGGCCTTTCGGCAGCTGGCAAGAGGTTTTTGTCGTGTTTTCTCTCCCTTTCACTAAAGGGAGCCCTCACGCCTGAGGCGTGAGGAGAGGGATTTTCCCATCAGTTAAATAAAAATAATATTATGGTCTGTTAACTAAATAGCAGAGAGGAAAATCCCCCTTAATCCCACCCTCGACTTCGCTTCGGGACAAGCCTTTCACCAAAGGGGGAGAGAGAAGTTAAGAGGCTGCTGATTCCTGCCAGATTCTTCGCGTTGCTCAGAATGAGAATTATCCCCCTCCCCGGATGCTTCGGCCATCCGCTATGGCCTCCAGCATGACAACAGGAGAACGGCACG
>CAYRSY010000025.1:0-2113 GCA_964427105.1 uncultured Dehalococcoidales bacterium | reverse complement strand
ACGCCCTCGAACAGGCAATACTCAAAGGTCATGCGGCGTCCGGTGGCCTCGATATAAGCGGCGCAGGCCGGTATAAGTTTCTCCAGCGGATATTTGCGATTGAGGGGAACCAGCCTGTTGCGCAGGGTATTGTCGGCGGAATGCAGCGAAACCGCCAGACCCACCTGCAATTTCTCCTTGCTGAGCTTCTCAATGCCCTGCACATGCCCTGCCGTGGATATGGTGATGTTGCGCGCCCCCAGCCCGAAGCCCCAGGGAGCGTTAAGATGCTCTACGGCATTCATTACGTCGAGGTAATTGGCAAAAGGCTCGCCCATCCCCATGAAAACCACGTTGGAGACAGTTCCTTTATCTCCCAGCCGCCGCGCGAAATAAAGCACCTGGTCACAGATTTCCGATGCCCCCAGGTTGCGCTCATAGCCCTGCTGCCCGGTAGCGCAGAAGGGGCAGCCGGTGGCGCATCCTACCTGGCTGGAAACGCACACGGTGTACTGGCCTTTGGAGGACGGCATAAGGGCAGTTTCTATAGTTCGCCCCTCCCAGAGGGAGAGGAGAGCCTTGACCGTGCCGTCACGAGATTCCTGCGCTTCGATCTCTTCCACGCTGGAGAGTTTGATCTTCAGTGCCAGTTTGTCGCGCAGGGATCTGGGAAGATCCGTCATCTCGTATATGGAGGAGGCGCGTTTCTGGTACACCCAGGCCAGCAGGGATCTGGCGCGGTATTTCGGCTCGCCGAGCGAAGCCATCAGCTCTTCGGTCTGAGCCAGACTGAAATCGGTAATAAATACAGGGCGTTCGGTCATAATAATTCCTTAACTTTAAGTTATTGGGCGGGAGCGTATGCTACTTGCCGGCGTGCTCTATCTCGCGAGTGAGGAAATAGCTCAGCACCGTTCTTATAACAACTATCAATCCCAGCACCGCCACCTCTTCCAGCCCCGGGTCGGCAATGGTACGTATTATATCGGCGGCAATGAGAAACTCCAGCCCCAGCAGCAGATACCGTCCCAAAGAGTAGCGGATGCTATCCAGAGGCACTTCGCTGGCGCCGCGGCTGTACAGGTTTCTGATTTCGCCGCGCAGAAATAAAATTACGCCCCGCAGTATGCCCCATGCAACTACCGTTACACCAATAACTCCAACCACGATAGAGATAATATTCAAAACACTCATACAAACTATATCTTACGGCAAAAGGTTGCGGATAACAACACGGGAAAAAGTATGGCATGCGAAATGTAACCAATTCAGGCCAAATCAGTTGATGGCCTGGCGATGGTTTTCAGATCAAAGAATCCCTCTTAATCTCCCCTTTCCAAGGGGAGAAACGGGATAGGGGAAACACTGCCCCCTCACCTAACCTCTCCCACAAGGGGCGAGGGAAAAAATATACCGGCCGTAGAATAACTCCACGGCCGGCTGACGATAAAACTTGTCGAACAGTCTAAAGTATGGGCAGGTATCTGTCTATTTCGTATTTGGTGACCTGGACGCGGAAATCGTCCCATTCTTTCTTCTTGTTTTCGATGAAGGCATTCAGGATATGGTCTCCCAGAGCCTTGCGGATTATTTCGCTCTTTTCAGCGATCTCCACTGCTTCCAGCAGATTGGAGGGCAAAGTATCTATACCGCGTGCCTTGCGCTCCTCGGGACTCATTTCATATACGTTCTGTTCTACGGGCTCGGGCGGCGTCATGCCCTTCTCGATGCCGTCCAGTCCGGCTGTCAGCATTACGGCAAATGTCAGGTATGGATTGCAGGCCGGATCGGGCGAACGGTACTCAATGCGGGTAGCCTTCTCGCGGCCGGGTTTGTACTGCGGCACGCGCACCAGATCCGAGCGGTTGCGCCGCGCCCATGAGATATATACCGGAGCCTCATAACCCGGCACCAGACGCTTGTACGAATTAACCCACTGGTTGGTAACCGCAGTTATCTCCTTGGCATGCGCCAGCAGGCCGGCCACATAGCCGCGCGCCAGTTTGGATAGATGATAGGGATCGCTTTTATCGAAAAAGGCATTGGAATCGCCCTTGAATAGCGATTGATGCACGTGCATGCCGCTGCCGTTGACGCCGAAAACGGGTTTGGGCATGAAGGTGGCGTACACGCC
>CAYRSY010000024.1:11532-19410 GCA_964427105.1 uncultured Dehalococcoidales bacterium | reverse complement strand
AATCGATAAAAGTGAAATTGCTGAGGTTCAAAATGTTAATTATTAAGAATATGCAACCAGCTATTCCCCCTGCAATAAGCGCGATTATTTTTGATTTTTTAATTACCATCGCTTTTCTCCCGTGAGATATTTTCTTGTAGTTTCTACCATCCAATAACTATGGGTTGATGATTCCTTGATACAAGTTGATCTTATTTTTAAAGAGCATCTTATTGCTTGTTTCCCCGAATATCAACATGAATCAGTTATCGATGACCACCATCTATTCTCTGTCGGATACTTGGTTGATAAATACCAGCTATATTATAAAACACAATTATTGGTTTGCAATAACTCTCACCTTATGAAAAGACTTCGGGCGCTCCTGTGCCAAGCCAAATATCTATAGCTTTTTGCGATATAATTTCCCCTGTTTTACCGTCTATATATACAAGCACCCCGTAGTATTTATTTGTTCCAGGGATAGTGTTGCCGAATGACACGTTTTCTCCTTCTTGCCATCCGAATTGTTCCAATTCCTCTCTTGTAATATTAAGTTTTTCAAGGTTAACTAACCATATGCCGTTTTGACCTTGTTCTTCATCGAAGTAAGCCTGGGGTTGCGCTAATGAACGATAATCTGGCGGGATAATACTTGAAGCAATAGCAATGGCACAACTTTCAGATATACGTGATGTCTCTATGGTAATAGTTACTGTGGTTGGAGGGCTTGTTACTGTAACAGTCTTGGTCACCGTATTTCCCTGACATGAGGCTAATATAACAATAGTGGTTGCAATTAACGCACTAAAGGCTATAAGATGGATTTTCTTCATTTTAGTCCTCTGTTTTACTTACAAAGGCACATCTACTCTAATAAGGTTTTTCTGTTTTTCTCCTTCGCTGCCGCATTTTCAGCCATATTCCTTCAACTACAAGCAGTATGCCCGGCGCCATTGGTATTAGAATTTTGTGTATGGGAAAGTCCGGCTCTATGTAGTAGCCATAAAAGGAAATAAGAGATAAAACTCCGGCGGCTATGGTTCCTATCCACAGGTATCTTGTTTCGGTTACTATGCCGCAAATGAGAACCAATACTATGGCTATGACCGATGCAAGCCCTGTAATAGCATAACCAACCCCTGTGCCCAGCTCTCCAGTTCTGACCTCGGTATAAGAAGACGAAAAAGACAACGGCAGAGTGATGAACACCAGTAATAAACCGAGCCACGCGAGAATTTTAAGCAGTTTTTTCATTTCATTATCTTCTTACTCGTATATTTCCACTATCTCTATGTTCGGGCTGGTGCCAAACCAGTAGATATAGTCATTTATTTCGGCAAACCAGTAGCTTTGAGATATAGAAGGAAGCTCCAGACTGGTCATTTCCTCGGGCTGGGACGGGTCGGAGATGTCTATTATGCGCAGATGATGTTGAATATCGCCTGCCTTTAATGGTAATTGCCAGCCTGTCAGATAGACAAGGTGTTCTGATACGGATACCAGGCTTGCCCTGTCATCGGTTGGAAAAACGGCAATTTTTTGCGGAGAGGACGGGCCGGAAATATCCAGCACATACATCCCCAATGCCCCTGCCGTGATGTAAGCGTAGTTCCCGTCTATAGCAATATCGCCGAAGGAAACTTCTTTTCCGCCCGTATCAACGGGATTCGGCAGAACCCCTGTCTCTTTCAGCGATGAAATATCCGAAGTATCTATAACATGCAGCCCGTCTTCGGCTATAACAAAAAGCGAGGATTCCGCAGCCGCAAAGCCCGACAGTGGTGACGGCGCCAGATCCAGCGTTCCTGTCTCCTCAGGGTGAGATGGGATTGAAATATCCACCGCTATTATATTTGTCCCGGTGGTAATATAAGCATAATTTCCCGAAACCGTTATTTTCAAGAGCCAGTACCGTGTGTGGAATTTCGCTACCTCTTCAGGCGCGGAAGGGTTGGAAATATCTATTATCCACAGGCAGCTTCCAGCTACTGCATACAGGGTATCTCCCGATATTTCCATATCCGTAATCAGGAGAATGTTGCCCTCGTCGTCGACCGCATCCATATGGGATATTTCCACGGGCCTGGCAGGGTTATCGATATCCAGTATGCGCAGATGCATTTCAGCCTCGGAGTTATCTTCTCTGCTGCTGTTTTTTCCTCCTGCTATAAAAAGATAGCTGTTGCCGTTTATCGTCCCTGCTGTTCCCGCCGTGATGCCTGCCTCCGATTCTTCTCCTTCCAGCGTCCATTCGCCGACGATTCGGGGATTGACAGTCTGATTGGCGCAGCCGGTCGTGATTAGCAGCGTGGCTATAATTCCACTTAAAAAGAAGCCTCGAACTGTTTTTGAAGAGTTGTTAGTCATTGTAACCTCCGTTGCCGCCAAATGAAATGCAACTCGGCAGGCAGCGGTTATGGGGGATATAAAAAATTATCCCTCATAACCACTACAAGCCGACTACCTTTGAGTTTAACTTTCTACGATGCTGACAGTATAGTTCATTTCTGTTTCGGCATCTGGGTCTAAATCAAGCCAATTAAGGAATTCAAAGCTATCACCTGTTGCTGAATTAGTACAGATGACATCATACCATTGCCCCCATAGCTCAATGTCAGCATGATATCCTTTGATGGCTCTCCAATGAAACTCGGTTGTAATCTCAAGTGCTGTAGGCCAGCCATTATCGATGTCGTCAACTATTGCCCAGTAGTCATCAAGTCCACCTACAAACAAATCAAGAGAAGCTTCAATGTTATAGTAACCGTAGTTTTCAGTCATTTCGACAAAACCAAGCGCGTATGCTGTTGGCAAGGTTGCCCCTGCATTTTGCCATGTATTCATAGAGTAATACAAGTCATTGTACATAACAGCGTTTGAGCTCGGCAAGTTACTGTAACCGAGGTAATCTCTGTAATACGCTCCGATTGAAACCCCTGAACAAGGACCACACCATGCTGGATCCGTTCCATTCCAATAAGACATGTTCAGAGTGTTGTAGTAGAGTGTTTTCGCGGAATTTTGTGACTGCATACCACTGGTTTCTTTAAGAGCCTGATATTCTTCTGGAGTAGGCATGTTAAGATTTAGCTTGGAAAGAGGAGATGCAGTTTGGGAGACAAGGTTAAAAGCGATTTTTTGATTTTCAACTTCGTAGACATTATAAAAACCGTCAATGCCAGTATAAATAAAATCAATTGGTTTACTAATTTGTATTTCACTTTTTTGGGCAGTGTCTGCATTAATTATTTGTTCGATGTTCTCTGTATCTGCTTCAGAAAAGGGGGGTTTTGTTCCGGCTTGGAGCATATCGTAGTTATAACTTGAACTTCCAATCAGAATATAGCCGTCTTGCCCGTTATTGATTTTAAACAAATAAGCATTTATATCACCATCGAGATCACGACATACTTGATATGATGTGATAGATGTCTTTTGCCATTGAGGTATTTCATCTTCTGCTAGTACAACTATGTGGTTTAGCCATGTTTGTGCCGCATTTTGAGCTAAAGTTAAATCATTACTTGTTGTTTGATTGATATTTGCAAAAGCAGCACAAGGTAACAACAAAGCTATCAAGCTAATAAATATCAGTAAATGGAATATTCTTTTCATTAGTTTTGTATTATCTCCTAAAATATTTTTAAACTAGCTTCTAGCCCCGCCTTCCCAGCGGGGCTCCGTTTTGTCTAACTGTCGCACTCCGTACCATTTTTGCAGCATCTTCGTATCCTCTGCTTTATATCATGGGAAAGGTGAGTCCCCATGTATTTCCGAGGCATCTTGTGTTGTTTACAATATAAAACGTATGAATTCCGCCGAAGATTCACCTTTCTCACACGCAAGGTGTAAAAAACTTTAGTACATGCAGGTAGTACGGAAGTCAAAAATGGCTTCATTAGCACATGAGCTAAAAGCGTTCTTTCCGGCGAACACGCCAATCCCCCCTTGCCCCGCCTCGAACAAATGTGCTAATATACCTGTAAATTCTAAATTCTAATATCTAAATACTAAATAAATTCAAATTACCAAATTCAAAATGTTTTGAGCCTTGTAATTTTGATATTGGGGCTTATTCAGGGTTTAGGATTTAGCGCTTTGTGCTTTCTCCGAAGTTTTAAAATTGAAATGTGGCTTTGCCCGCAGGGAATCGTAAAGCCCTTAACCGCCCTTTACGAAAAACGACTGCCACGCACGGGCTGTGCCTGAAAAACAGGAGTCGTTTTCTCAAATAAAAAAACACTTTTGAAACGACAAACGAATATCTCTTGCCATCCATCCCTGTTTGTCATAATATGACACCGATGAAATATCCTGAAACGCTCTGCTTCGAGAACGCCGCACAGTGGCGGGCGTGGCTGGAGAGCCACCACGATACCGCCGATGAGGTCTGGCTGTTTCATGTAAGGAAGGGTTCGGGCAAAAAGGGGCTTATGCTCGAAGAGGCTGTAGAAGAGGCCATCGCTTACGGCTGGATAGACTCGCGGCTCAAATCTCTGGGCGGAGAGGGCTTCATGCTGCGCTATTCGCCGCGCAAGCCCGGCAGCCTGTGGAGCAAGCGCAACCGCGGCAAGGCTGAGGAACTTATGCGCAATGGTAGGATGACGGCGGCGGGAATGGCTGCCGTTGAAGCCGGCCGCCGCAGCGGCACATGGGCCAGGGCATATACCTCTCTCGTCCCCCACGATATGCCGCCTGACCTCGGCAGGGCGCTGGAAGAGAACCCGTCCGCTATGGAAAACTTCGAGGCTTTTGCCAACTCATACCGCAACCAGTACATCCACTGGGTGAATACGGCTAAAACCGAAGCTACGCGGCAGAAACGCATTGCCGAGGTTGTGAACTTCTCCGCCGACAACATCAAGCCGGGGCAGATCTAGCCCCCGTCGGTTTGCGGGAAGGCTACCTCTGTGAACAGAGACTCCACCAGTGCCTTGTGTTCCAGTTCCTGCGAGGCCAGTTTTTCCAGCAGGCTGCGCAGTTCGCCTTCGGCATGCAGCCATGCCAGCTTGATGTAGAAGTCGTGGGAGTCCTTTTCGCGGTCAGCGGCATAAAGGAAAGCGTCCTTCAGTTCCATATCCGGCGACGCTTCGGGTTCGGCGAAATGCTCGGCGATATGGGAATCGCAGGGATGTTCCATGTGCAGCGCGTCTGCGCCCAGTTCTCCGGCGCGGTACTTTTCCAGGAGTTGCTGGTGCTGCTTTTCCTGCGAGATGAGCATCTGGAAAGCCTCCGCCACCGCCCTGCTTTTAGACTGGCGGCTGAGGTTTGCGTACATCCTTTGCGATTCTATTTCCTTGCCTATGGCAAGGTTGAGGATTGCTTTAAGGCTCAGATGCTCTGTCATGGCGCTCCTCCAGTATCGTCCTGATTTCAAGATAGCACTATTCGGCGGATATTAGAAGAGGGGCATTTGTTGTCATGCTGGAGTCCCGGCCTGTCGGGACGAAGCATCCGGGGAGCGGGGAACTCTCCCAACTCCTCTTCAGGCAAATGGAGAGGACTGTTATTTCACCCATCGGGAGACGATGAAACATTGACGATGAAAGGCCGTTAGGCCATAATTTAAGTATATTCTATAAAGGAGGACGGACATGGTAAAGAAAGTATTCACTACCGAGCAGGCCGAAGAAGTGGCCAAAAAGCTGGGCATAGATTTTTCTAAATGGGATGTAGAGCAGTTCCGCATGGGCATGGATGTCGAGCTTGAGCACGGCACGGAAGACCCGCGCACCAATGTAACCAATGACGATCCTGTTATGACCGGCAAGATTGCCTGGGCGCACCTCAACGAGATCCCCGATTACTATACGCGCCTCTACGAAATGGAAGAAGAGGCAGAGGGCAAGCGCTAGACGTATATCTGCCGTTTTGGCGGATGGGATTCCTGGTCCTGAACATATCGGGACTTACTCCTGTATAACAAAAGAGGGAGGCTAAATGCCTCCCTCTCTGCATCTTCTGACTTTGGCCTAGATGTATGTCAGCCGCCCCTCAACCCTGCGGTCAACGTTCTGATGCGTCTTCAGGAACTCTTCCATCACATCGGTAACGTTGGTGGCGATGACCTTGCTTTTGCCGGCAGCCAGCAGTTCCTGCTGCGTAACTCCGAAATAGGGCTCGGAGTTTATAATGTGGTAGCCGATGAGCCCGGCGGTATAGTGCCTGTCATCCTCAATCGGCTTCTTGTCGAAATCCAGCGATACCAGGCGGTTTTCCGCATCGCTGTACACGGCCTTGACGCGTCCGTTCACCTGGTAGCACTCACCCTCGCCGTTGCGGTTCTCGGTGCGCATGAATCGGGCGAACATGGTCTTTAATGTTTTGCCTGTTACCGTGAAGCGCTGCATATAATCCTCGTAAGGGAAGCAGGAGCGGTAGTCTTTGAGCGTGATTACCGGCCCCAGTTCCTTGCTGCGGATGGAGCCTGAGCCTACGAACATAACGTCGCACTCGCCCATTTCGGCCAGCGCGTCGGCGAAGAGGTTGCCCAGAGATGTCTCTATCTCACGCAAGGGGTGGGTGAGCGTTTCACTCAGTTTGCAGATGATGGCGCCGTACTTGTGGTCAACCACATGCGCGAAGGTATCTATGTATTCCTGCAATTTGCTATCCGGCTCGGCGATGCCTTCGACGATGGGTATTAGCTGCCACTTGTACTCGATAATGCTGTTGGTGTCGTCATCCACCACGATGTCGAAGCGGCCTATCTGGTTGGTGCCCACTCCGGCCTGCGCTACCAGTATGTTGTTCACATGCCCCGGCTGTTCAAGTATAGTGTGGGAATGCCCTCCGATTATCATGTCCACGCCGTATTCCGGCTTGAGCAGTTTTGCCAGCTCGATGTCGGATTCATAGCCGATATGCGTCAGCAGTATGGTCAGGTCTATGTCGTCATGTTTATAGGCGTCCGTGATGATGCCTACCTCGCGGCTGGCGTCCTCCAGCGAGATGAAGCTGCCGATGAGCGGGTCTTTCTTCACGGAATCTATCACCTTGTCCGTGATGATGCCGATGAACATGATGTCGAAACCCGCCTTGTTGATGATGTGGTAGGGTTTCATCAGTCGTTTCTCGTATCCTTTTATATAAAGGTTGGCATTGACGATGGGAAAGTTGGCTACCTTTTCCAGAAACAACAGGTGCGGCAGACCGTAGTCGAATTCATGATTGCCCAGCGTCACCACGTCCGGCGCCAGGTAGTTCATGATTTCCATAGTGGAGAGGCCTTTGTACTCGGCGTCTATCAGCGAGCCCTGAACCATGTCGCCGGAGATAACGTATAAAACGTTCTCCTCCTCCCTGCGAACCTTGTTGATGTAGCCCGACAGCAGCGAAAGCCCGCCGATGAGCTCTCCCTTGCCTTCGTTGACCTCAGCGAGGAAATCGCCGTGCATGTCATTTGAATGCAGAATAGTAAATTTTTTAGTCACTCCCATGTTACCTCTTTATCCTTCCCTGATAGTAATTATTCAGCATCTCAAGTACTTCCTTTATATCCATGCTGCTGCGGAACTTGTATTTTTCCGCCGCCGTTTGAAATTCAACTTCTGTGTACTCGTCGCCCGGTCCGTCTTCGTCTCCGGCTTCATATCCCCGCTTGACCTTGACGAGCGATACAGAGCTGTGGTCTATGGCGAAGTTGTCCTTGTTTTCCGCCAGTATCTGTTGCGGATTCATCTCAAGATAGCGCAGATGAGCGCTGCCGAAAGCCCGCATCTGATCGCCTATGCGTCCCAGCCATCCCTTTCCTTCGGCCTTGCTTTGCGCCTGTGATTTTTTTACTGTGTCGCTGAGGACATCGTTACTCAGTTTGGCGAATAAAGCCTGCCGGGATGTAAAAACGATGGTGTAGGGGGTGGAAAGTCCCAGCGCTTTCATCTTGCGAGCCTGCGG
>CAYRSY010000024.1:0-11432 GCA_964427105.1 uncultured Dehalococcoidales bacterium | reverse complement strand
GTGCAAAAAGGCATGTCTCCCTCCTGATTTTTGATGAGGGTATTATAGCACGGAGCCAATATCTGTGAAGCCCAGGTGAACATAAAAAAGGAGAAGAGGTTGATAGTCCTCTTCTCCTGTATATTTATATTTTAAAGCTATTTAGCAGATTATTTAAGCATCAGCGGTAGAAGCCGCTCCTCTGGCATAAAAAGGCATAACGCTGCCTTGGCATCCAGAAGATTTTTCTCAGGTTGAACAGTGCGTGTTTTATGCTTTCCATATCACCTCCTCCTTTAATAAATTTTGATAACCCCTGATTTCATTCTATCTTCTTTATACATATTGTCAATGCGCCAAAAGTAGGGGTGCTGCGGTAATAATATAATTCTGCCTGCTGCGGATATATCGATGGACGCTGTTTCCTGGAATAAACGTGCGTTGTTGCGAATTATCATATCTGCATTTTAGCTATAAAAAAGCGCCTCAAACCTATTGACAACTGCTTGTGCCTATGCCATAATCCCAAACAGGTAAAAAGTTTGGTGCTTCCAACCTGTGAGTCAGTGCTTCTCTTTCAGGTGTCCAGGCCATGGATGACAGACTGCAGCCGAGTTCAAAAGAAGGGAGGTCATCCTTGAGCTATCAGGACAGAACTCTCACATGCGTAGATTGCCAGGTAGATTTTACTTTTACCGCTGCCGAGCAGGAATTCTATGCAAAAAAAGGTTTCACTAACGATCCCAAACGTTGTCCAACATGCCGCGCAGCCAAAAAGCAGCGGCTGGGCGTACAGGACGGCGGCAGACGGCAGATGTTTCCGGCAGTCTGTGCAGCTTGTGGTCAAGAAACCCAGGTTCCGTTTGAGCCACGCAACGGACGCCCTGTATATTGCAGCGATTGCTATACAAAAAGCAAAAGCTAATTTCTGATTGGGAATCAAAAGGGCAGGTTACAACCCTGCCCTTTTGTTATAAATCCGGGATATTGTGGCGGCGTTATAATGTTTCGATTCTATACAGGAGGACGAAGATGCCTGAAACGATGAATGAAGAAGAAATATACAAGCAAGCCCGCAAATATGTGCAGGAAAAGAAAGATTTTTTTACCCACCTGTGTGTCTATATCGTGGTCAATGCCATGTTATTTGTAATCTGGCTTATCACCAGCGGGCCGGGATATCCCTGGTTCATCTGGCCGCTGATGGGCTGGGGGATAGGGATTGTTTTCCATGGCCTGAGCGTTTTTATTTTCGACCGGCAGGGAAGCTGGGAGCGCTCGGAGATAGAGAAAGAAGCTGCCAGACTTCGCGGACAAAAATAGGCGGCTGTCAGCGCTTGTCTGAACTGCCTGATGGATAATCTTCAGACTGTGACCAGATTAATGCCCTGCGATCCAGCTCTTTAATAAAGGCGTCTTTGCCGTCCATATACGAGTTGATGTCATAAGTGAACTTTACTGCCAGCGATGTTTTAAGCCCGGCATATTCACGCGCTTCATCTGGGTGGACTCGAAGATAGTCGCGGAACAACAAATGGCGTGCGATTTCGGGATGTCCCGCCTGAAAGGCATGCAGATGATGGCTGTGCATTTCCTCTGTTCCTTTGAAATAATATCGGCGGCCAGGTATGCCGTACTCTCCCCTGGTCGTATAATTCTGTAAGGCCATTTGCTGATCAAAGCTATCCAGAGCTTCGATGCTTCGTACCTCAGCCAGCATATCTATAACTGGCTTGGCCGCAAGCCCGGGTACAGAGGTGCTTCCTATGTGATGAATACGTATTAACTCATCACCTAAAATGACGCCAATCAGGTTGGCCTCTTTTTTGTATATCACAGGCCAACCGGCGTCATAAGCAACTACCTCGATTTTTCGCATTACTGGAATTTATCATTACGAAGCTCAGGTGTCAAAATTTGAAAGCAATACGGACATGCCGTCTGCTTTATCCTTTATTGCGCCCGTGTTACAATGAAAACAGGGTATCATTGAAGTCGTTCTGACGTGCGGGAGGGAACACAATGTTTGGTAAAACTGAACACAAAGTCACCATTTATACCACCCCAACCTGTTCGGTATGCCGTAAAGCCAAGGAATATCTGTCGGGCAAGGGCATAGCATTCGAGGAGATCGATGTTGCCGCCGACAGGCGCGCGGCGGACGAAATGATACAAAAGACCGGCCAGATGGGGGTGCCTGTTATCATCGCGGACGGCGTGACGCTGGTGGGTTTCAATCAGCTAAAACTTGATGTAGCCCTCAAGTTGAAAAAGTAGGTTTATTGTTTATCTGTGATGCGGTACATATCCCGGTAAGCTTCGCCTGGAGTCAGCGAAATTTGCCCTAATTTTGAGCGCAATTCACTCATGCGCCTGGTGAATTCGGCGCTGTCTTTTTGTTTTACAAGTTCTGCCCACTGCGAAGCCTTTTTTATAAAATCAGTTTCGAATGCCGGTAGCTCCGGCAGGCTGGTTTGTATTGCAGCATAAAGCGCAGGGTCTTCGCCAAGAACGCTGGCAACAAGCGTCATCAACACCCTGAAGGTAATGCCGCTGGCAATTTCCATATCGGCCAGCCGATCAATGTTTAACAATGTGTCGCCCGAAACGATGGCTATAAAGTGCGCAAGCCCCAATACCGCTGCCATGCGGCGGTCATGCTCGGCGGGCGTCATCAATTCCACCCTCGCGCCTCTCTCCTCCATAAAGGTTTTGGCCTTTTCCGCCAGCATCATTTCTTCGTCGCCGGTGGGGGTAAGCACGATATTGTGCCCTTCTATCCCTTTTGCGCCCGGCCCGAATACAGGATGTGCGCCCAGCACCAGACATTCTGCGAAGTGTTTATGCATGACTTCAACAGGCATGGCTTTAACAGAGGTGACGTCGCTTATGATCTGCCCTTTCCTTACAAAAGGACTCAACGCTTCTGCGATTGACTCGAATGCATTTATAGGGACTGATATTATAATCAGGTCGGCATCGCTCACAGCTTTAAAATCGGTTGTGCCTGGAACTTTGATCTCTGTGCAGGCGGCAGCCAGCCTGTCCTTGTTACTATCGACAAGGACGACATCTATCGTTTCCGAGAGCAGAAAACGGGCTATCCATGTTCCCATCTTGCCGGCTCCGCCTATAACGGCAATTTTCACAGCTGTTCTCCCGTATCTGCGACTGCTTTAGGATAAGAGCCCAGCACCTTGAGGAATATGACATGCGCCTCCAGCGATTTAAGCACTTCTGCCACGGCTTTGTCCTGGCGGTGTCCCTCGAAATCCAGATAAAAATTATATTCCCAGGGCTTGCGGCGTGTGGGGCGGGATTCTATCTTTGTGAGGTTAATGCCGCTGTCTGCCATCTCGCGCAGGAAGGCGAAGAGCGATCCCGGGCGGTCCTTGACTGAGAAAACGAGCGAGGTCTTGTCTCTGCCCGTAGGCTGCGCATCCTGTCTCGACAGCACGAAAAAACGCGTGTGGTTGCTTGCGTTGTCCTCGATGGCGCTGGCCAGTATATGCATGCCGTATATCTCAGCTGCGCGTGAACTGGCTACGGCAGCGGCATCCATGAGCTTTTCTTCTTTTATCATTTTAACGCTGCCCGCGGTATCGAGAGACGGCAATGTCTGGCAATCGAGGTGCCTGAGGAATGCCTGGCATTGTCCCAGCGCCTGCGGATGCGAATAAACACGCTTAATGCGGTCCAGCGTGGTCTCCGGATTGGCTATGAGACAATGCGAGACACGCAGCTTGAGTTCTCCGCATACCTTGAGCGGAGATTCGAGCAGCAGATCATATGTGCGGCTGATGCTGCCTTCCAGCGAGTTTTCCACAGGCACTACCGCAAATCCCGTGTCACCGCGCTCTACGGAGGCAAAGGCTTCTTCCAGTGTTTCGTAAGGCCGGGTTTCAACGCCCGTGCCGAAAAAATTGAAGGCGGCTTGCTGGCTGTAAGCGCCGGGCTCGCCCTGAAAGGCGGCGGAAATACCCTGAACGCTTTTGGAAGCGGCGATTATGCGGCGGTAAATGCTTTCGACGGCTGCGGCATCTATGCCTTCCTCTGCTGCCAGTTTGCGGATGTGATCCATCACTACGGTTTCGCGCGAGGCGTCTGTCAGCAATTTCCCTGTTCGGTTTTTCTCCGCTCCTATTTCTCCTGATACTTTCAGCCTTTCTCCAAGCAGCCGGATTATACGGGCGTCAATGTCATCTACGCTGCGGCGTAATTCTTCAAGACTCATGCTACTACTCCCGGCAGTCTGCCTGCCCTCAATGCCAAATCACACAATACCACTGCCGCCGCAGCTTCAGCCACTACCACGGCGCGCGGGACTATGCAGGGATCGTGCCTGCCGGTGATCTCAATATCTGTTCCATCCATGTCTATCAGATTGACACTGCGTTGAGGCTGCGAAATGGACGGGGTGGGTTTTATTACCAGCCGCGCAACTATCGGCATACCGTTAGATATTCCTCCCAGCACGCCTCCTGCCCGGTTGCTGGTGGTGAGGACTTTACCCTCCCTGAGCGTAAAGGGGTCGTTGTTTTCCGATCCTTTCAGGTGCGCCACTGAAAAGCCTGCGCCGAACTCCACCCCCTTGACGGCAGGTATAGAGAAGAAGGCTTTGGACAGATCTCCTTCCACGGTATCGAAAACGGGTTCTCCCAGCCCCGCCGGAACGCCCAGCGCTATAACCTCGATTATGCCGCCGAGACTGTCGCCGGCCTTCCCGGCCCTTTCGATAGCCTGTACCATCACTTCCGCCGTTTGCGGATTTGAGCAGTGTACCGCATTGGCATGTGCGTTTTTCCGTATCTCGCCGTAATCACGGGCGATAGCCTTTATATTGCCTATTTCTGTAGTGTGCGCCAGTATTTCTATTTGCAGTAATGCCAGCAGTTTTTTAGCTACTGATCCTGCCATGACCATTCCGGCAGTGATGCGCCCGGATGAACGTCCTCCGCCGCGGTAGTCGGCGTATCCGCCGTATTTGACATAATTAGTGTAGTCGGCGTGACCGGGGCGGGGCACGAACCGCGTTTTCTCATAGACGCTTGAATCATGGTCTTCGTTCCAGACCATCAGGCATAAAGGAGCCCCTGTTGTTTTACCGTCAAATACTCCCGACAGTATAATAGCTTTGTCTTCCTCCCTCCTGGGTGAGGATACAGAACTGGTTCCCGGCTTGCGCCTGTCCATATCCGGCTGGAGGTCATTTTCAGATAGCGCCAGGCCGGCGGGGCACCCGTCTATGACGACGCCGACACACTTGCCGTGGCTTTCGCCGAAGCTGGTGATAACAAACCGCTTACCCAGACTGTTTGACATCGCTTTCCACCTTTGCGCCGAGCGTGCTTATGGCCTTCCAGAAATCGGGGTAGGTTTTTTCCACGCTCTCTGCTCCCAGAATTGTAGTATCGCCGATAGCGGTCCCCAGAACGCCGAATGCCATTGCCATCCGGTGATCGTTATGGCTGTCGATCTCTGCACCTATAGGGTGCCCGCCTATTATAGTCAGCCTGTCTTCTTCTTCACGCACACGGATACCCATTTTTTGCAGTTCCTGCTTCACGGCGTCCACCCGGTTGGATTCCTTCAAGCGGGCGCTCCCAATGCCGTCGAACCGGCTCTCCCCGTCGGCCACAGCCGCCAGCACTGCCATCGTGGGCAGCAGGTCTATGCAGTCCGACAGGTCGGCGTTGATGCCGTGCAGAAAAGACCTTTGCACCATGACGGAACTGCGGCGCACGGAGAACCTTGCGCCCATCTTCTGCATCAGGTTAAGTATGATTCTGTCTCCCTGAAGGCTTTCAGCGTTGAGATTGGATATCACCGCATCGCCCGAAAGGACGCCCAGCGCCAGAAGATAGGAAGCCTGGGACCAATCGCCCTCTATGGTGTAATCGGTAGCGCGGTATTCCTGCCGGGCTATTTTGAAAGACTCCATATTGGGAGCGGCGCTGACGCGTATCCCGAATTTTTTCATGCAGTCTATGGTCATGTCGAGATATGGCCTGGAGGCGGGGGGAGTGGTCAGTTCTATCTGTAGCCCTTGCAATGACAGCGGCGCCGCCAGCATCAGCGCGGAAATGAATTGCGAACTGATGTCTCCCGGCAGTTTAACCGTGCCGCCGGAAAATGAGCCTCCTTCTATTACTACCACCGAGCCGTCCATCCTGCATTTGACTCCCAGTTGAGCCAGCGCGTCGAGGAGCGGCAGAACGGGGCGTTTGGAGAGCCCTGTGCCCGGCACAAGTCTTACTGTACCCGGCACCAGGGCGGAAAGTGCGGTCATGAAGCGAAAAGTGGCGGCGGAATCGCGGCAAAAAAGCTCGCCATCCGGCGCTTTAAGCGTGCCGCCGCTAACCCGCCAGCCATAGGCGCTCTGGCGTATTTCCGCGCCGGTTTTCCGCAGAACTTCGGCAGCCGCCAGCGTATCGTCGGAAGACAGCGCACCGCGGATGTAACTCTGCCCGGACGAAAGGGCTGCGCACATCAGCGCGCGGATGGTATAGCTTTTGGATGATGGCGCATCCATGATGCCGTGTGCCTGGCTTTTAGAGACGGAAACCTTCATATTCACCTAATCTTTCGATAATTTTGTCCGCAGCAGCTTCAATGCTGAGATCTGATGCGTCAAGCGTAATATCAGCTGCCTGTTCGTATAGCGGACGGCGCGCTTTCATCAATTCCCTGACGGTTTTGGCGCTGTTCCCTTTTGCCAGCAGTGGCCGTTTTACCTTGCTGGAAGCCACACGCTTGTTCACGGCTTCTTCGGATACGTCAAGGTATATCACTACTGCTTTTTGCTTTAACGCCAGCGTGTTGGCCTCGTTCAGCACCACTCCGCCGCCGCAGGCTATTACCTGTCCGCCCTTGCGGGCTGCTTCGGCAGTCACTTCCCGTTCCATCTCGCGGAAAGCCGGTTCGCCTTCTTCCGTGAAGATGCGCGCTATGCTTTTGCCTGCCATTTTCTCTATGCGCCGGTCAATATCCACAAATGTTTTCCCCGTTTTTCTGGCCAGTGTACGCCCTGTAGAAGATTTGCCGGCACCCATGAAGCCGATAAGCGCCACGCTGGTTTTGATGCCCTTAGCCTGTTTTTTGGCCTTTCCGAGTTTGTTATTATTGACGGGATTGAGGGAAGACAGTGCGGCCTGCCGCATTATATCCACAGGAGCGTCCTTCCCTGTCCATAGTTCGAAAGCGAGCGCTCCCTGCCTTACCAGCATTTCCAGTCCGCTGACGGTACGGCAGCCGCAGGCAGAAGCTTCTCTCAGAAGCCGTGTTTCGATGGGGGAATAAACCACGTCGAATACGGTCAGTCCTTTTTTAAGCAGTGAAGACGGCACGGGAGTTCCCTCTACATTCGGCGTCATCCCCAGGCTGGTGGCGTTTACCAGAAGGTCGGTATTTTTCAGTGTTGTCTTGAGGTTGGCTTCATCGAGCGCCAGCGCTTTTACTTCTGACGTTGCCGCACGGCTCAGGTGCTGCGCCAGCAGAAGGGCTTGCTCCAGTTCGATTCCGCGGTTAAGAACTGTAATATGAGCTCCGTTGCGGGCCAGGGCAAAACCTATGGCGCGCGCCGCGCCGCCTGCTCCCAGCAATACGACCTGTTTCCCTTGCGGATTGAATCCGGTCGCCAGCAAAGACTGTAAAAATCCGCCGGCGTCGGTGTTGTAGCCTTTTAGCCTGCCGTTCTCATTAACAATGGTGTTGACGGCGCCGATGTCCATTGCCATTTCGTCCAGTTGATCAAGGAATTGCAACACAGCAACCTTGTGGGGGATTGTGACATTCAATCCTTTAATTCCCAGCGCCCGCATGCCTTTAAGGGCGTCGCCCAGTTCGAGGTTATTCACCTGAAAGGCCATGTAAGCATAATTTATCCCGAGATGAGACATGGCGGCGTTGTGCATAGCCGGCGACAGCGTATGTCTTACCGGATTGCCGATAACCCCGCACAGCAGCGTTTCTGCGTTTATCATATTTGCATCATCTCATAAATATTCCGCATTTGTGATATGCAAATTTGCCCGGAGGCCGACTGCGCGTCTTTGTTTATGGCCGCATAGGTGAAAATGCCGCCGCAAAGAGGGCAAAGGATGCGGCTTGTCTGGCCTCGCGGCCCCATGGCAAAGGCTATTATCTCTTTTGGGCGAAATTCGCTTATCATGCTGAGTGTCCTGTCATTATCATCGAAATTGCGGGCGGTGGTCACCAGCTTGCAAATATCAGCGCCTCCTGCCATTTCGTTCTCTATTATGCGGCGAAGTTCTGCCGCCGCCGGAGTCCGCCGCATATCGTGGTGGGATATTATGCATCTGGCTTTCTTTTTTATAGCGGGGACTATCTCATCCAGGTCAGGAGAAGCCAGTTCAATATCCACCATATCCGCGCCTAACTTTATCGCTGTAAGCAATTCTTTTAGCCGCTCTTCTTCGCTTGCCTCCCACATTCCGCCTTCGGTCTTGAGGCGGTTGGTAGCAATCCATGGTTTATTGATGATCTTCGGTATGTCTTGCCAGCCACGGCCTATCATATCTATCCTGACCTCGAACAGGTCGGCAAGCGGCTCCGCTTTGCGGATGGAGTCAATATCTCCGTTTGTTATTACGGCGCAGACTTGCGGAATTTTCATTTCTATTCCGCCAATGCCCCGGCGACAATATCGAGGCTTACTTTATCAGTGATTATAACCTGCCCTATGCGAACAGGCAGGATGAACTTGACCTTGCTGTCAGATATTTTCTTGTCATGCTTTATGGCATTCAGTATATCTGCCGTGTTTACTTCCGGCATAGCGGTGGGCAATCCCGCTGCAGCTATAACATTTATCAGACGTTCCAAGTCTTTTTGAGGAAACAAATGCATACGACAGGCAATGCGAGCGGCGATGACCATGCCGACAGCGACGGCAGTGCCGTGATTTACCTTAAAATCGGTTACTGCTTCGATAGCGTGCCCTATAGTGTGCCCGAAGTTGAGTTTATTGCGCAGACCGCTGTCGCGTTCGTCGCGGCTGACTATACGGGCTTTTACCGTGACTGCGCGCAGAATGGCTTTCTCCAGCGTATCCTCTTCGTGTTCCCGCAGATTTGCCATTTTGTGTTCGAGGATGGCGAACAGCATCCTGTCGCCGATTACGGCGCTCTTAATGGTTTCGGCCAGTCCGTTGGAGAGCTGTGCGTCAGGTAGAGTTTTAAGCACGGAGATGTCGCTGAAAACCGCAGACGGCTGGTAAAAAACGCCTATCTGGTTTTTGAGTTTTCCGTGATTGACTGCCGTTTTCCCGCCAATGGATGAGTCAACCTGCGCCAGCAGCGTGGTGGGTATTTGTATCAGGGGCATCCCGCGCATATAAGTTGCGGCTACAAATCCTGCCAGATCACCTATCACTCCCCCGCCCAGCGCCAGCACCGGGGTGCTGCGCTCGGCAAAGCTTTCGGCTAATTGTCCATACAGTCTCCCTGCGGTTTCGATCGATTTGTGCTCTTCGCCGTCCGGCACCGTGAGCACGTTTATGTCGAAGCCATTGCCTGTCAGGTTTTCCTTCAGGTTGTAGCCGTACATCTCAAAAACGCACGGGTTGGTGATGAGTATCAGACGAGGTCCCATATTGGCGCGTTTGAGATGAGCAGCGATGTCTCGCAATACTCCAGCCCCGATATAGACGTTATATCGGGCTGAGCGCGGCGAAACCCTGATGGTATGCATTGACCTATTTACCTGCCTTGACTTTCTTGCTTTGCCGCATTGCTATTGAGTGGATAGTGTTGCAGTCTTCGATGATATCCTTCAGTTCATCGGCAGTTATGGCCTGTGCCGCATCCACCCACGCTTCGGCTGGGTTATAGTGTACCTCAATTGCCAGCCCGCATGCACCTGCGGCCATGGCGGCGCAACTCATGGGATGTATCAGATCGCGGCGCCCGGTAGCATGGCTGGGGTCAACCATGACAGGCAGGTAGGTTTCTTTTTGCAGGACAGGCACCGCTGCCAGATCCAGCGTATAACGCGTGAAACTTTTACCCTTGCCTATTGGCAGCATGCCGCGTTCGCAAAGTATGATGTCCTTGTTGCCTTCGACAGCTATATATTCAGAAAAGGAAAGGAATTCCTCTATGCCTGCTCCAAAGCTGCGCTTGTATAGTACGGGTTTCCCCTTGCGCGCTACTTTCCCCAGCAGATCCTGGTCGTACATATTGCGTGCGCCGATCTGGAGAATATCAACGTATTCGGCAATTAAGTCTGCCTGCGATTCGCCACGCACTTCGGTCAGGGTAGGCATTTCGAACATTTTGCCGGCATCGCGCAGCCATGAAAGGGCTTCGCGGGCTTCATCGTCTCCCCTGGCGCCCAATCCCTGGAAGGAGTGCGCTGAACTGCGTGGTTTGAATATCCCTCCGCGCAATATGTGCGCCCCTGCCTTTTTTACTTCCCCGGCTATGCGGAATAGCTGCTCCTTGCTTTCGATGGCGCAAGGACCTGCGACATAGACCGGCGTTTCCCCCCCGATTTCCACATTGGCAACATGTATCACGCGGCTGTCAGAACGAGACTGAAAGGCTTCGCTGTATTCCCGGCTGATCAGCTTATAGGGGGTTTCAATCATGCGGACTTCTTTCACCCCCGGCAATACTGCCAGATGCTGGAAGGATACTTTGCGCTCGTCTCCTACCAGACCGATGATGGTGAGAGATTCACCCTTTGAGACATCGGCGCGCAGCCCCAGTTTTTTGATCTCGGCGATAACGTTTTCTATTTCCTCTCTGGTGGCGTCCTTCTTCATTATTATCATTTCATTTTCCTTTCCTTCCCCTGAAATTAATCCGCTTGAAGACATTTAAAAACAAGAAAACCTCCCGCTCGGGGGAGGATTTCTGAGTTGCCTGGTTTCTATTCCTGAATTAAAAAATCGCGTCTAATCCCCCGAGCGCCCTGAGGCGCAGGTAAAACTAAAATAGTAATAGGAGTACCAATTTTTCGGGTTCATGCAAAACGGCATCATTTTTTTCCTTGCGCAAGACTATATCATCCAATACGAGGGATTGTCAACTGGCTATTTGCAGTCTCACTGAATGACATTTGGTTTAGTTTGTCATAAGTGAAATTAGATAACGGATTGATAGTAATCCTCTTCTACAAATTGGGTATTTGCGCCTTCAGGATTATATTTTTAATCTATAGATTGCCTGATACCTAGTCATTGCTAAAAGATACTAAGTCGTTTCTCCTGTGGTTGCGACTTTCGTTTCGTATTACTTATTAATGTATAGCGTCGTCTCCGTCTTCGATATGCGGTTGCCGTCTCCGCCATATACATATGTCTATCCGCTTATGGCTACAGTACGATTCTCCAAGTCGGCGATGATGAAAAAAACTGCTAGTGACATAAGCTGCAGTTTCATGTATAATGTCTTTTACCTTTGTCGATGGTGGAAAACAATCTGCGTTGA
>CAYRSY010000023.1:13983-19548 GCA_964427105.1 uncultured Dehalococcoidales bacterium | reverse complement strand
CCGTTTTGGGCATAGTCATATTCCTGCAAACGGAGAGAACGGCGCTGGCGGGAATATGGATTGAATATCATAATTAAGTCACTGGCAATTGTTGTTAATCTCTGTTCCCTAGCACCACTGCCCCTCCAGCCCGCAGGCGTTGCAGCCGGAAACGCGGCAGTCGGGGGTTAGCTCTGCGGAGACGGCTTTCCGATATTCCTCTTTCAGGAATTCGTCAGAGATGCCGGTATCTATAAATGCCCAGGGCAAAGGCTCGTCCAAATCTCTCTCCCGCGTGGCGTAAAAAGCGGGATCAATGCCTTCTTCCTGCATGGCTTTCTGCCACAGTTCGAAGTTGAAGCACTCGCTCCAGCCGTCGAAAACGGCGCCCATCTGCCAGGCGCGGTATATTACCTTGCTTATCCTTCTGTCGCCGCGCGAAATGACGGCTTCCAGCAGACTCACGCGCGTATCTTGCCATGATATCTTGATCCCACGTTTGCCAAGGCCGCTCTTCAAAATCTCGTGCCTCCGCATGAGGTTTTGCTCCTGCTCCTGCGCCGACCACTGGAAGGGGGTGTGGGGTTTGGGCACGAATGTGGAAAGCGTCAGCCGGATTTGAGGGGTTCTACCGGGCGCTTTGCTCCCCTGTGCCTTTACCTTTTGCACCAGATTGACGATGCCCTCTACATCATCGTCCATCTCGGTGGGCAATCCCAGCATAAAGTATAGCTTTAGCGTAGTCCAGCCGCGCTCGAAAGCGAGGGCGGCGGTTGCCAGCAGTTCTTCCTGCGGTATGTGTTTATTTATAACGCGTTGTAATCTTTCACTTCCTGCTTCGGGGGCGAAGGTTAGCCCGCTCTTGCGCCGTCCGGGCAGGGAGTCCACCAGCTTTACCGAGTGCGTATCCAGATGCAGGCTGGGCAGGGATAAGGCAATCTGGCTGCCGTACGTGGCTGTTATGTCAGCCACCAGCGCGTCTATCTGCGAATGATCTCCAGTAGAGAGCGAGACGAGCGCTACCTCGTCGTAGCCGGTGTTTTCCAGCAGCTCCCCGATGGCCGTGAGTATTTCTTCTTTCGGCCTTTCGCGCACCGGGCGGTATATCATGCCGGCGTTGCAGAAGCGGCAGCCGTGCGAGCAGCCGCGCGCAATCTCCACCGCGCCGCGGTCATGCACTACCTCGATATACGGCACGACGGGCTTTACGGGCGCGGGCGGAAGTTTTGAAACCAGTTGACGCTTTACTCTCGGCGGGGTTTCGGGGACGAGGGGCGTCAGCGTCTGATACTTGCCGTCGATATAGCTTGCTTCGTAAAGCGACGGCACATATACGCCGGGTATTTTGGCCGCCTCACGCAGGAATTCGGCCTTGTCGAGTTTTCCGCTATCCCCCTTATGCCGCTTAATAAGGTCAATGAGGGAATCAAGTAATTCTTCCGCCTCACCGATGACGAACAGGTCTATGAAATCTGCTATAGGTTCAGGGTTGAGCGCTGCCGAGCCTCCGGCAATTACAAGCGGATATGAGTTATCCCTGTCTTTCGACCATACGGGTATGCCTGCCAGGTCCAGCATGGCGAGGATGTTGGTGAAGGTGAACTCATAGCCAAGCGAAAAGCCGATAACGTCGAACTCTGCCAGAGATTTTCCGCTCTCCAGGCTTACGAGTGGCAGTCTGTTCTCGCGGAGAACTTTTATCATATCCGTCCACGGCGTGAAAACGCGCTCGGCAAGACAATCAGGGCGGGCGTTTATCTGCTCGTAGAGGATGCCGACAGCCATGTTGGACATGCCTATTTCGTAGATGTCGGGGTAGCTCAGGGCAATTTTAAGCGGGGTTTTGCCCCAGTCCTTGCGGACAATATTCAATTCGCCGCCGGTGTAACGGGCGGGTTTTGATACTTTATACAGCAGACGGTCGGGATAATTCAAAATGGTGTTCTCCTCGCCTCAATTATATAGGGCATGAGATATGACAGCAAACCTCTGCCTTATTCTCAAGCATGATCGTGGGATATGTTTGGCCTGAATTGGTAGCTGGGGCATAACCCCATCCCCTTTCCTCCGGGCAGGGAATTAAATAAGGAGGCTGCTTATCCCTGCCGGATTCTTCGCTGCGCTCAGAATGAGAGTTTCTCCTCCCGGTATGCTTCGGGCGCATGAACGCCCTCGCAAAGACGGAAGTATTTTGACAAACTGTTATAACTGTGCTATATAATATATAACAGTGTAGGCGGTGATTGAAATATATGTGGTTTTCCATCAGCGAGGATAATCCGGAACCGATTTACCAGCAGATCGTGCAGCAGGTGCGGCAGCAGGTGGCGGGCGGCGCACTCAAGGCTGGTGACGAGCTTCCCTCGGTGCGGGAACTGGCCGAGTCGCTGGGCGTCAATATGCATACCGTGCGCTCGGCTTATCTCAAATTGCGCGATCAGGGAATAATAAACCTGCATCTGGGCCGCCGGGCAAAAATCGCGGCCATGTCTCAAAGATCTGAAAGCCAGCAACCCGCATTTGACTGGCAGAAAGGTGTCCGGGAGGCAGTAACCGATGCGTTGCTATCCGGGGTATCGGCAAGCGATATACGCAGTGCGGTCGAACAACAACTGGGAACCGCCTCAAAGAAAGGCTAACTCATCAGGAGGGTAGATATTATGAAAACAGGATTGAAACATCCGTTGTGGATACATTTGCCGGCGGTGGCAGCGCTGATAGTGTTTTGCGTATATGTTTTCCGTGTATTGCCTTTATCCGGGCGGGTTCCGATTCACTTCGATACTGCGGGTATCCCCAATAGCTACGGTTCACCGTGGCTGGTGGTGGGGCTGACCATCGGTTTGTCGCTACTCTATATCGCGATTTCCTTTGTGCTTGACGATATGTGGGCCAGCCAGGAGCGCAAAAAGACGTTCAACTGGCTTACCGTCATGGATGATGTCATAGTGGGGGCGATTTGCGGGGCAGGCATAGGCTTTCTGCTGTATCTGGAATCGGGAAGCGAACTGTTTTCTTTCCCCTGGGGCTGGATGCTGGGGCTGGGAGGCGGAGGGTTGATACTGTCCATTTTACTCGAAATGCTGCGTCCCTACCGCAATAACAATCAGCGCAAATCATCTATTGGCGAGGTTAAGATAGCCGGCGATCTGGCCGAACAGATAAAAGGCAGCTCGGCTTTCGTATTTTACGATTCGCAGAATCCTCCCTTGATGAATCTGGTGACCATTGTTTTGCCTTTGATAATGTTTGTCTGGGCTGCGCTGTCGTATTCAGAGGCGGCGTGGGTCAGCATTCTGCTGGCGGTTACCGGCTTTCTTTTGTTCATACCTTACGGCGGTCTGCGCACCATGGTTACCAGGCGGAATATAACCGTACGTTTCGGATTATTCGGATTCCGCGTTCTTAGCCTGAATATCGCGGAGATTGCTTCGATTGAAGCCGTGGAGTTCTCGCCTCTCAAAGATTTCGGCGGGTACGGCATACGCTTTAACCGCGAGATGAAAGCCTATTATTTGCGCGGCAACAGAGGCGTAAAACTGGCGGTGGCGAACGGCAAGAAATATCTGCTAGGCTCGGACGAACCGGAAACGCTGGCAGAGGTTATCCAGGCGCTGGCCGGCACATCCAAAATATAAAAAAATATAAACCTGATGTTTTATTTTGACAACTCGCATTACTGCTCCTAGAATGGCTCTGATTTAATTCAGGAGGACGGTATGGATTATCTGTGGGCGCCCTGGCGTATGGAATACATTAAAAATTCTATCGGCAAAGAAGATATTGACTGCATACTGTGTCATTATCCGGCGCAGAATGACGACGAAAAAAGCCTTATTCTTTACCGGGGGCAGTATAGCTTTGTGATTATGAACCGCTATCCGTATAACGGCGGGCATATTATGGTAGCGCCCCTGCGTCACTGCAATTCCCTCGATGGGCTGGGCGATGCCGAACGCGACGAGTTGTTTAAAATTGTGGCTCAGAGCACTGCCATCCTGCGCGAAACCTTCAACTGCCACGGATTCAATGTGGGCATGAATTTGGGACGTGTGGCGGGTGCGGGTGTTGACCAGCATATACACATGCATATAGTGCCGCGCTGGAACGGCGATAACAATTTTATGCCCGTGCTCTCGGATACGAAGGTAATCAACGAAGCCATAGAGGATACGTACAAAACGCTTAAACCAAAGTTTGCCAATCTGTAAGGAGGAGTTAATTTATGAACCTTGCAAACATGGAAATAGCCACGATAATGCTTCTGGTCATCCCCCTGGTGATTATAGAACTGGGGCTACTCGTCTGGGCGCTGCTGGATGTTATCCGGCGGGAGCATGTTACCGGCGGCAACAAAATAGTGTGGATACTGGTCATTGTTCTTGTTAACATCATCGGGCCTATAGTGTACTTCCTTTTCGGGCGCAAGGAAGGCCCGGTTGAAGGAGAATAGGGGGAAATTCCAAATTCTAATATCTAAATCCTAAATAAATTTAAAATACAAAATCTCAAGCACAAAGAGTTTTGATCATTGTAATTTTGATATTGGTGCTTATTTAGTATTTGGAATTTAGTGCTTGGTATTTCAGTCAAAGGAGGTCGAGTTGCCAGCTATCAAGTGTGAAAATCTTACCAAACGTTATGGGGCAGTTACTGCCCTGGACTCGCTAACTCTGGAAGTGCCGGAAAACAGCATTTTCGGCTTTCTGGGGCCGAACGGCGCGGGGAAAACCACGACGGTCAAGCTGCTTATGGGCATGAGCCGCCCGACTTCAGGACGCGCCTGGGTGGACGGAGAGGAAGTGGCGGCGGACACGCCCGCAATGCGCTCTCATATCGGCTACCTGCCGGACGTGCCTAATTTCTATAACTGGATGACGGGGATGGAGTTTTTACGCTTTGTCGGCGAGCTGCATCGCCTCCCGGCTGCGGAGAATACTTCCCGCTGCAATGAGATGCTTGAGCTTACCGACCTTAAAAAAGCGGCCAGACGCAAGATAGGCGGCTACTCGCGCGGCATGAAGCAGAGACTGGGCATGGCTCAGGCCCTCATGAATCGCCCGCACGTGCTGTTTCTGGATGAACCCTGCTCGGCGCTGGACCCTATGGGGCGGCGGGACGTGCTCAATCTCATACTCAAACTTAAAGAATCCACCACTGTATTTATGTCAACTCACATCCTCTCTGACGTCGAAAGAGTGTGCGACAGCCTGGCGGTTATCAATAAGGGCAAACTTATCACCACCTCTACGGTAAGCGGCCTGCATGCCCGTTTTGCCCTGTCCTCTTTCGAGCTGGAGTTCGAGGAAGACCCGGAGGCGCTGGCTTCTCAGCTTGCGAGATTGCCCTGGGTAGTCAAGGTGGAAAAGATAGAAATCAACCATTCACCAGCCCTGCGGGTGCAGGCCGGCGATGTGGCTCTTGCCAAACACGAGTTGCCCGGAATTATCGCGCAAAGCGGCCTGGGCCTGGTGCGCTACGAGCTTACCATGCCTACTCTGGAGGATATATTCGTCAAGCTGGTGGAAGGGGAGGCGACAAAATGAGCGGCTTCTGGGTTTTGCTGCGCAAAGAGCTGAAAGAACA
>CAYRSY010000023.1:0-13883 GCA_964427105.1 uncultured Dehalococcoidales bacterium | reverse complement strand
GAGACAGGCACGGCGGCTATGGTGCTTTCCAAGCCGGTGGGGCGGCTGGCTTTCATATTAGCCAAGCTCAAGGCCGAAGCGTTCACTTTCCTTCTGGCGTTTCTGCTGGGAGGGCTGGCATGCTGGGGATACACCCTGGTATTGTTCGGCGATGCCGGCATCCTCGGCTTCTTATACCAGAATCTGCTGCTCTTTCTCTTTTTCATCCTGTGCCTGACTGTCACGCTGTTCTTCTCCAGCCTTATGAAGAACCAGCTGGCTGCCGGAGGTCTGGCGCTGGCCTCGGTAATCGGCATATCGGCCTTCTCCGCCCTGCCGAAGGTGGGGCGCTACCTGCCGGGGGGGCTTTTAAACTGGGGCAACCGGCTGGTGCTGAATCAGCCCGGCGGCAGTGAGTGGGGGGCGGTGGCGGTGACGGCGGCGCTCATCGCTCTGGGCGTTTACTGCACCTGGCTGATGATGCGCAAAAAAGAGCTGTAAGAAGTTCTGTTATAACAGCAGGGGTTTATGGCTATAAGCCCCTGCTGATTCGTTATTCGTTTCCTGCTGTGTTTTTTTTTCTGTGCGGAACGACCCTCTTTTACCAGTTTATAGTTTTCAGTTGTCAGTTATCAGTTATCGGTTGTCAGTTTGTTGAGAGACTATATAATAGCACTCTCCTTTTGATGGCGGTCAAGGGGTTTTTGTCGTGTTGGGGGATGCGAGAGGTTTATCCCGTCATACAGTGTAAAGCCGTAGAGGCACGGCGCGCCGTGCTGCTGCGAATGGGTTATCACAACTTGATGACTTAATTAGCATAGGCGAAATCTGAAATCGGGAAGTAGTGGCACAGCATGCTGTGCCACTACGGTACGAGGATGGGAGAAGTCCATTCACCGCTACAAAAAACGATGTTGGGGAATGGCGGAAACAATGGCCTTTAAATTGTCCTCGGATTGAAAGCAAACGGGGCGGATTCTAATGACAATAGTATCCGCTCTGATTTTATAAAATCCTTTTCTCGAATATCCCAACTGTTAAGTCGAGGGATGGAAAATTCCTTGCCCAGGCGAAGTTAGAAACGGGTTAATAACCCAACCGTAAGGCCGTGAGAAGTTTATTTCTTTATCAATTCGGCGCAGCGGGGGCAGCGGCGCGTCAACTCTTTTAAATTGTCCTGCGCGGAAATCTCGCTGCAGGATCCGCAATAATCAATCTCTTTAAGAGGGCTTTTGTGCCGCATGCCGCGCCGTGTCATCTCTTGCGCCAGAGCGTCGTGCCGCGCTTTCATCAGCTTTGGATTTACCAGCCCGTGCAGGAATCCATCGATAGATTTTTTGCGGGTTATAGAACCTGCCAGCATATGTATCTCGACATGTTCTCCCAGCAGATGCTTGTCACAAATGAACTCCGGCTCAACCATCCACATCCGCACGTTTTATATATCCTCCGAAATCTCCTGAGATGCGTTATTTTGATTATATCAATATCTTGCAATCAGCATTGCGGGATTGTGTATAATTGTTATATATTCTGTTTAGATGCTGTAAAAAACTTTAAAAATAGCCTGAAAGCCTCTCCTTGATTTGATTTTTATATGCGGGGGTGGCAAAGTGGCGATAAAGATAGTTACGGACAGCACTGCGGACATCGACCCTAAAGTAGCGGAGGAAATGGGCATAGAGGTAGTGCCGGTATATGTCAGGTTCGGCACTGAAACCTACCGTGACGGGGTGGATTTGAGCCCCGAAGAGTTTTATGCCAAACTGGGTTCCTCCAGTATTTTCCCCAATACCTCACAGCCAAGCCCGGATGATTTCGCAGGCGTGTATTCCAAAAATCTGACAAGGTATGATGGTATTGTCTCCATTCATATATCGTCACGGATAAGCGGAACACTGCACGCGGCGGAACTGGCGGTAAAGAAAATTAACGCTATTAAACCTGTGCAGTTAATCGACTCCAAGCTTAATTCAGCCGGACTGGCGCTAGTGGTAATGGCAGCGGCGCGTATGGCCAAAGCCGGCGCCAGCTTCGATATGGTAGCGGCCGAGGCCCTGAAAGCTGTTCAGGAAGTGCGCATGTTCGGCATATTCCAGACGACCAAATACCTTATTCACGGCGGGAGAGCCAGCCAGGCGATTACTTCTGCTGCGAAGATACTGAATATCATGCCATTGCTCACTTTCAAAGATGGAAAAATAACTCCGACTGGTTTTGTAAGAACCGCAAGAAGCGGGATGGACCGCATATACGACTATGTAAAGAAAAAGGCTCCGTTAAGCGAGTTATGCATTGCGCACAGCAACGTGCCGGATCAGGCAATGCAATTAAAAAAGCGACTTCTTGAATTTGCGCCGGAAAACAGGATTACCATCAGCCAGCTCGGAGCAGCCCTGGGAAGCCATGGGGGAGAGGGTGTGTTGCTGGTAGCGCTCCGTCAGGACACGGGGTGGAGTCCGGTTTAAGCAGGCGCTATAAGCCTGTGGCGATAAAAACTGGTAAGGAGGGCAAAGGTGGATTCAAGACAGATTATCCTGCTCCTGATAAATGTTCTGGGTGGGGCGGCGGTGATAGGCAGCTATATTCTGGTAATAGCCACGCACCAGCAGGGGGCTGATGCTTTCTGGGGCGGTGTGCCGCTTGCCACCCGCGCTGTCTATACGGCCTCCATGCTCCTTTCGGCTCTGGGGTATTTCGCGTTTATCTACTTCACTCTGTTCCGCCTCGATACCGCAAGCGTTAAAATCGCAGGTTCTTTCAATTACAGCCTTTTTTATATTATTTTCGCTGTAATATTGGGCGCATCCGCCCTGTGGATGCCGCTTACTGCTGCATATCTTTCAAACTATGGCGCTGGCATGTGGTTTCTGGTGCGGCTGGTTTTAATACTGGTGGCTGCGGGCTCCATCGGACTTGTTATTGCGCTTCTGGGAATACAGCCCCGACCTTCGGGGTGGGCGTTCTGGCTGGCAGTGGCGGGAGCAGCCTATTTTGCCTTTCACACAACTGTGCTGGATGCAATCCTGTGGCCAATATTTTTCAAAAGATAATTCCTGCAGGGGATATTGACATTATAGCTTTTCGTAGTATTATATACAGGGCAAAACCTACGAATTTCAAAGACGGCCCTGATATGGCAGGGTTTTGCCGGGTTCCGCATAAGATAGAGGTTATCAAAGGAAGAAGAAAAAAGGCTGGGCCGCCATACAGGAAGCCCCTCCGATCGGAGGGGCTCTTCTGGTTTTATGGAGAAGATTAGCCTCGGTTTGCTTTTTTATCAGCAGGGTGAGATAAGAACCTGCCATTGCCATCATTTCTCTTGCGGGGAGGATAAAAGATACAGGAAGGCACGGCACACCGTGCCTCTACCTGATGGGCTTCAGCCAGTTGTCCTTAAACATTGCGGGAGTGTCTCAGACCCTCCCCTACAAAGTGACGGATAACGGCAGCCTCATTCATCCCTCCTCTCAGTAGAGAAAAAGATCTAACCTTTCCGCCTATACCAGGAATATCAGCGCAATGCCGCCGACAATCATGAGCGTAGCGATTATCTTGATAACCATGCCCCTGCGATCCGTTTTGAATTCCAGCAGAAACCCGGGCGCCAGGCGTGCCAGCAGAGCGGCGTACACGAACACAAAGAGCGGCTTGGAGTTGAAGATGGTGGATGCCAGAGATACAGGCCCGTTCTGGATTGCCCAGCAGCCTATTATGGTTGAAACTATGGCGCCTGACTGGTTAAGGATTACCATAGCGGAAGTGCGCCAGGGGCGCGACACCTGCATCAACTGCCGGAGAACGTCCCTGCGCAGGCAGACAACGACAAAAACCACCGAGGTGAAAAGGAAACTGAGGCTGGCGGAGTTCCAGTAAGAGATATAATCCAGCGTGTACTTGTTGACAACGTCTGATGCGGCATACAGCAGGCTCGAGCAAATCAGCAGGAAGAACGAGGCGGCATGGAAGCGGGATGAACCGCCGTCACTGCGCTTGAAAGAGATGAGCACGGCTCCCGTCACCACTATTCCGATAGCTACCAGCTGCGCAGACCGCAGGCTTTCTCCCAGGAACATAGCTGCCATTATGGCCACAAATACGGGCGCCGTAGCCTCCAGCGGCATAATGCGCGAGATGTCCTCTTTCTTCATGGCATACATAAGGGTCATTACCGCGCCCACTCTCAGTACGGCGGATACCATAGCCATACCGTATATCCCCATGCTTGTATTCTGCGGGAAGGGAAAGATGAATAGCATGACAATGGATACAAGGATGGTAAAAAGGCCGATGACCAGCAGATAGCTGCGCAGTCCGGGCATGCGGCGCGACAGAAAGTGGCTATCCAGCGTGTTGACCAGCGCTGCGATGGCAGTGCTGGCAAGGGTCAGCAGTATCCAGCCGGAAGACATTTCGGGATAAAAACCTTTCGCCGGGAATTCGCGTGAAGTATCCTTTTAGCTTTTCAAGCGTTTATACTATAAACGCCTGCGGCTTTCCGCAGTCCGAACGCGATATTATAACTCATTGTTACTAAAAGGGGATAGCGCGATAATTATCATAGGGCTATACTAAAAAATAAACAACGCTTGCTTATGAAAGACGATATCAACCACATCCTTTTATGGCGTGCCGTTACTGTCCTGGGGGTTATCTTGGCATTCCTCCTGGTTCTCTTGATTCCAATGCACATGCAAGAGAATACGGATTGGGCATTTCAATATTCCGTCGTGAACTTTTCCAAAGGGCAACTCTCCGTGGATATGGATACGCTCAGCGAGGAAGCTGCCGAAGCGAGCAGCTACGGCGGAACGCTCAATCAGTACGTGCAGGTGAACGACGGACGCTGGGTTCTGACGACTGAAGCCCCCGGTTATATATTTTTCCTGTTGCCCTTTTATTACATCCATGCTCCCGAACTGGGCAGCCTGCTGCTGGCAGGCTGTGTGATTCTGGTTGTTTATCTGCTGCTTAAATTTCTCAGAGATGAAAAAACCGCCTGTCTGGGCTCGCTGCTTGTGCTATTCAATCCTGTATCGCTGGCCTTAATGCAGCGCGTTTATATAGACAGTTACGGGGCGTTTGCCTTTCTCAGCGCAGGCGGGGGGCTGTACATATATTACTTCCTGCGCCGGCGCGAACTCTCTCCCCTCTCATCGGCGGCAATCCTGTTTCTGGCCGGGATTAGCCTAGGCTGGAGCGTGTTCGCCGGCTATTATAACGCTCTGCCCGTAGGCGTATTTGTTCTGCATTTTATTTATACATGCGCGCGCTCCTTCGTGTCGGGACAGGTACGACAGGCCATCCGGACTGCGCTCTGGCTGTGCCTGGGTTTCATTATCCCTATCGCGGGTTTGCTGGTGTATCAGAACAGCGTGTTTGGCTCACCCTGGAGTTTTGGTTTCCAGTACGCTCAGTTTAATACAATTTTCAGCCCGAAGCTTATCTATGCCAATCTTTTGAATGTCTCGGTGGCATTGCTCACGGGGTTCCCTCTTTTGCTGCCGGGGTTCGCCGCTATCTGGACGGCTTTTTCAGTGAAAGTGAAGGCTCTCAAGACAAGAAACGAAAATACAGCAATTCCTGACAAATGGACCGAACTGTCTCTGGATATATTGCTGCTTGTGGCAGGCTGGATAGCGGCGGTTTTCGGTCTCTATCTATGTTATGAGGGCACCGCAACCTCGCAGGTGGCTTCCATGCCCATCATTGTTATGGCGCGCTACTACCTGCCTGCGCTTTTGCCTCTCACCCTGATGGCAGTGCTTCTCCTTAAACATATGCCGCGCAAGCTGTCGCTGACGATAACCGTCCTTTCTCTGGCCTGGGGAGTGATATTTTTCGCGCAGTCGGCGCTTTCTTACTGGGCGGTGCCGGAGCATAACCCGTACAATCAGACAGAGAGCGCCCTGCCTGAAAAGACAGACTGCAATCTCGTCCTGTCAGAGCTGGAAAATAACTGCATCGATATTGAGGCAGAATGGCTGTGAAAATCAACATTAACTGGAAATGGGTAATAGTGATAGCGGCCTTTTGCCTGCTGCATGTGCTGGTTTTCACGCGCGGTTTTGAAAGCGGAGGCTCAGACATAGACGGGTATTATCGTTATGCCAGCCTCATGGGGCAGGGACAATGGCCTTACCGCGACTTTTCGGTGGAATACCCGCCGGGCGCGCTCGTGATTTTCTACTTACCCAATCTGGTGTCCAGCAATATTCAAGATTATAGCATTGCCTTTGCCATAGAAATGCTGCTGTTCGACCTTGCCGGTTTGCTTATGGTTTTCGGCATCAGCAGGCGGGCAGGAATTTCGCCTATGAGGTGCCTCATAGGCTACACGCTGGCAATGGTGGCTATCGGCTCCATCATGGTGCAGCGGTTCGATATTGTCCCCGCCGTATTAACACTGGGAGCCATATATGCCTTCAGCAAGGGCAGGTACAAGACTGCCTGGGCTGTACTGGCTATCGGCACCATGACCAAACTCTATCCTGCTTTGCTGGCGCCGCTATTCCTTATTTACCAGTGGCGGCGCGGCGGCCTGCGCGGCATATTGCCGTCGGTATTTACCTTTCTGGTTGGCATAGAGCTTGTCAGCATACCGCTCATGATACTTAATTGTAATGGCTTTATTTCCTCCTTTACCATCCAGAGCGGGCGTCCGCTGCAACTGGAAAGCCTTTATTCCTCATTATTGCTGCTGGGACAGTCGCTGGGGATACTCAGCGCGCAGCCTGTGCAGGGGAACATATCTCTAGACATCCTTTCCCCTCTGGCTGAGCCTCTGGCAAAAATGGTGTTTTTATTCATGGGAGCGAGCCTGCTTGCGGTGTACTGCTTCTATTACCGCCATTGCCGCAAGAGCGTTAAGCCGTCCCCCACACCCGCTCCGGGCGCGCCGGAACTTGCCGTCCTGCTTAATTACGCTTTTATTACGGTAGCAGTGTTCATGATTACCAACAAGGTGTTCTCTCCGCAGTTCATGGCGTGGCTGTATCCCCTGTTTCCGCTGGTAAACGGCCGTTTCCGCACGGCAATATGGGTTATCTTCCTGACGGCGGCATGCCTCACCTGGTATATCTACCCGTTGAATTACTGGGATCTTGTAGATACCGAGCAATCGGCTGTAAATGCCTTGATTACGCGCAATGTTTTAATGATATTCATGGCGGGGCTTCTTCTGGGTGAAAAAACTCCTGAAGCCGGCGATAATGCAGATGAACAGCCGCTTGAATTGCGCCCGTCATCGGGCTGATAAGCCTCCTCTCTTTCCTAAGATATTCGAGCGGCAGCATGATTTGCCGAAAAGGTGTTTTTATGCTGTTTTTTTGTGTTTCATCCCCAATTTATAAGGCGGATAAATCAGGCGGGAAAAAATATTTTTCAAAAAATTTTTAGCAGGTAGTCGCCGTGCGTAAATTTTTTTGACATATGCAGAAAGCAATGCTATAAATTTAATCATAAATAAGTTTGGATTCATGCAATATTTTTCATGAATCCAGAACATTGAAAAAAGAAGCATTTAAAAGGAGAATCGAATAAAAATATGAAAGCCCAGGCGGCATTGACCGCGGAAGTAAAAGAAGAGCCTCCCAGTATTACTGCTGCCGCAGTCCAGCTGGAAGAGGATGAACCTCCACTTAACACCGGGGATGTACGGTCGTGTTTTTCCTGTAACACAACTTCACAGCAATGGAATGACTGGCGGTGGCAGTTCCGCAACCGTGTTACCACTATCGAAGGCCTGTCCAAATACATTCATCTAACCCCGCAACAGCGGTCAGAACTCAGACTGGTGAGCATTAAATACCCCCTTGCCATCACCCCTTATTATCTGTCGCTTATGAATCCGGATGATCCTGCCGACCCTATCCGCATGCAGTCATTTCCTGCTGCTGAAGAGCTTTCCATGCTGAAAATCGGCATGGAGGATCCTCTGGCTGAGGAAGAGCATTCGGTGGTTCCCGGACTGGTACACCGCTATCCCGACAGAGTCCTAATGGTGCTAACAGATATATGCCCCATGCTTTGCCGCCACTGCACGCGCAAGCGCGAATGGCGCCACGGCGGCTGGGTGCGCACTCCCGAACAGGTTGAGGCGATGCTGGCTTATATACGCGAGCATAAAGAGGTTCGCGATGTTATTGTATCCGGCGGCGATCCGCTGACTCTTTCGACTTCACGGCTTGAAGAAGTGCTGTCTGGCATACGGCGCATAGACCATGTGGAAATTATCCGCATCGGCACACGGGTGCCGGCGGTGCTGCCGCAGCGTGTGGATGATGAACTGTGCAATATGCTTTCCAAGTATGGCCCTATCTGGCTCAACACACATTTCAATCATCCCCGCGAGTTGACGCCGGAAGCTGCCAGAGCCTGTGATATGCTGGTGAGGGCCGGTATACCGGTAAACAATCAGTCCGTGCTGCTCAAAGGTGTTAACGACTCTTTAGATACACAACTCAAGCTTTGCCACGGGTTGCTCAAGATAAAAGTGCGCCCGTATTACCTGTTTCAGTGCGATGATGTGGCCGGAACAGAGCACTTCTGGACCAGTGTGGAAACCGGCGTAAAAATCATACAGGGTATGCGCGGCTTTACCTCCGGACTGGCTATTCCGACATACGTTATAGACCTGCCTAACGGCGGGGGCAAGATACCCATACAGCATGATTATGTGCTGGAGAGCAACGCAGAAGAGATGGTTGTGCGCAATTATCAGGGCAAGATAATCCACTATCAGAATCCCGAAAAAGGAAGGATTTGTTCCGGACAAGGCGAACTGGCGTGTGATGAGGCCATCCACGCCTGCCCGGGCTAATCAGGCTTTTGGATGAAGATAGGACTGAGTTATGATATTAAACAGCAGGCAGCCGGAATTGATGGGATGCCTGATGATGCTTTCGAAGAATATGATTCTCCTGAAACGGTAGAAGCGCTGGCCGCCGCCATCAGTTCTCATGGACACACCGTCCTCAAGCTGGGCGGCGGCTCTGGTTTATTGAAGAACGTACTGGAAAACCGTCCGGATCTGGTATTCAATATTGCCGAGGGACTTGGCAACTACCGCAGCCGCGAGGCACAGGTTCCCTCCGTGTTTGAAATGCTGGATATCCCCTACTCCGGCTCCGACCCTCTCACTCTGGCCGTATGCCTGGAAAAACCGCTGACAAAGCAACTGGTAGAAGCAGCCGGTGTGGCTACTCCTAAATGGTGCGTCATCAATGACCTTTGCGATCTCGAAAGTTTCAACTGGGATGAGTTTCCCTTTCCTGCCTTTACCAAACCGGCGCATGAAGGCTCGAGCAAGGGCATCCGCAATGCTTCGCGCGTGAACAGCGCGGGCGAACTCAAAGCCATACTCAAAAAGCACATGGGAATCTATGCCCAGCCGATGATGGTTGAGGAATTTATCCCCGGAGAAGAGGTCACAGTCGGATTGCTGGGCAATCATCCCACCCGCATAATGGGCATTATGCGGGTGATACCTCGCCAGAAAAGCCCTGATTTCGTCTATTCGCTGGAGGTCAAGCGCGACTGGCAGAACCAGGTTCGATACGAATGTCCCGCCATGCTTGATTCCTCCGTGCTGGAAAAAATCGAACAGTCATGTCTTAAAGCCTTTAAAACGCTGGGGATACGCGATCTGGCGCGCATGGATTTCCGCATATCGCCGGATGGCACTCCTTATTTTATCGAGGTCAATCCGTTGCCTGGACTGAACCCGATAAGCGGCGATTATGTTATCATGGGAAAGGCCATGGGCTGGACCTATAATGCGCTCGTAGGCGCGGTGCTGGAATCTGCTATAGAGAGGTGTCGTTTTGGCTCTTAAGGTTGCTCTTATCTACAATGATCCCATACCTGATCGCTACAGCGAGTTGGGAGAAGGGGATGCCATCGAAGACGTGCTGGAGGAAGTGAAAGCCGTCCACGAAGCCCTGCTGCAGCTCGGCCATAAAGTGACCGTTGTGCCGCTGGTGCCGCCATTAGAAAATGTCCGTTCTGTTCTGGCAGGACTGGATGTAGATATAGTGTTCAACCTCTTCGAGGGATTCGCCGGACAGCCGGAGACAGAGGCCATGGTAGCCGGCATGATGTCTGCCATGGGCAAACCGTTTACAGGCTCGCTGGCTCCGACACTGGCGCTGGCGCTGGATAAGGTAAAAGCCAAAGAGCTGCTTGTCGCTGCCGGCATCAACACGCCGAAATACCAGGTTCTTACCCCTGCAAATATCGGGCAGTTTTCCCTGACTTTCCCCTGCATAGTCAAGCCGGCGGCAGAGGACGCCAGCCACGGGGTCAATCAGGACAGCGTGGTCAATGATCCGGGTGCGCTTTTTGTTCAGGTAGAAAAAGTTTGTTCATGTTACGGGGGCAGGGCGCTTGTGGAAGAATTCCTCGACGGGCGCGAACTCAGTTCGACTCTTATGGGTATCCGCAACCCCACGGTTCTTTCCATCTCTGAAATAGAGTTTTCATTGCCGGATGGACTTCCCAAAATGCTTACCTTCGGCGCCAAATGGCTGCTCGATGATATATATTTCAAGCATACCGACCCGGTATGTCCGGCTAAAATAGATGATGACCTGTGGGCGCATATTTCCGAGGTATCCACAGCCGCATACCGCCTGCTGGGATGCCGGGGGTATGCCCGCGTGGATATGAGGCTTGACAGCGAAGGCTGTGCCAGCGTACTTGAGATAAACGCCAATCCTGATATTTCCGTCACCTCCGGCGCTGTGCGCCAGGCGGCGGCTATCGGGCTTACCTATCCGCAGTTTATCGACAGAATAATGCAGATGGCCTTCGACAGGGAATAACGTGGACTTTCATCTGCGCCCGATGGCAGCCTCTGACAAAGCACAGGTGATGGCGTTGCTCGAAAATACGTCTGAATTTGAGCCAGTCGAAATACCTGTAGCCGAAGAAGTAATAGATGTTTATTTGGACTGCCCTGGCAGGGATTATCAGACTACTGTGGCGGAATCATCCTCGCAGCTTTTGGGTTATATCTGTTTTGGGCAAACTCCCCTTACTGTCGGCACGTGGGACATCTACTGGATGGCGGTAGCCAGGGAAAAACGCGGAAGCGGAATAGGCGGAGCATTGCTCAAAAATGCCGAGGATGAAATCAGGAAAGCAGGCGGCAAACTTATACTCATAGAAACATCGAGCAAGCCCAACTACCTCAACACCCGCCGTTTCTATATGAAAAAAGGCTATAAAAAAGTGTCGCGCATCCGCGATTTTTATGCCCCCGGCGACCACCGCATCATTTTTGAAAAACGTTTTTAGGGCAAAGGCGATATTTACTGCGGGATTCCGGCAGGCAGCCGGTTGTTGAATGCCAGATTATTCAGATAATCTCTGAAAATTGTGTTTGATAGCCTTTTACATCCGCAAGCAGGGAAGAAAAAGTCCGGCAACCAATCGCGAAAAGGGCGTTCTCAGGATGTTTGCCTGCTGCCGGATGGTTTAAGAACGGAGCTTATTTTTTGCTTGAGATTATCAAGCTCAAGTGGTTTGGACAGGCAGGGCAGGTTATTGCTTTTCAGAAAACCCTTGACTTCGGCATCTGATGTGTCTCCCGTTATGAAAATAATCTTGCCGTCCAGGGCGGGGACTTTTTGCAGAATATATGCATAGAGTTCGATGCCGCTCATGCCCGGCATTCTTATGTCGAGTAAAACGCTATCGTAACTGTCATCCAGAGTTTTGACAGCTTCTTCCGGATCGCCGTAGCCGTGCACGGTGTATCCTTCAGCGACAAGAACGGTCTTAAGGTAGTCTCTTATCGACGGCTCATCATCTATGACCATTATTTTGGCTGACTCGGCTTGCCTTGCTCCTTTTGTCGAGGTTTGTGTTTTTGCCTCTGCAGAAGGCTCGGGCGCTTCGGTGATCGGAAGTTCAACGATAAAGGTAGCGCCCTGCCCCTCCTCGCTTTCTGCCCATATTTCGCCCCCGTGTTCCAGCACAATGGAACGCGAAAGCGAAAGCCCCAGCCCTGTGCCCTCCGCCGGCCCCTTGGTGGTGTAAAACGGCTCGAACAGGTGGCTCAAAGTCTCGCTGTTGATTCCGGGTCCATCATCACTGAAAACTATGCGTATCCTTTGCCCGTGTTTTTCGGTGGTGATTTTAAGCTCTCCTTTATTATTAGCTGTTTTCATGGCATGTTCAGCGTTGACAATCAGATTAAGGAAAACCTGCTGCATCTGGCTGGGATCGGCAATAATCCAGGGCAGTGTTTCATCGTAACAGGTAAAGACGCGGATATTGGCGGTTTCCAGCACATATGAGCGCAGCTTGATGGTGTTGTCTATCAGGGCGTTAATCTGGACAGGTGTCCTGACGGGCTTGCTCTGCCTGGCAAAAGTGAGCAGCCTTTTTACAATATCCGCCACGCGGTGGCTGCCGTCTGCTATTATTTTTAATTCCTCGGTAACCTCCGGCGGCAGGTTATGTTCCATAAGCAGTTCCGAGAAGCCGATGACGCTTGTAAGAGGATTGTTTATCTCGTGAGCGATGCCGGCGGCCATCTCGCCGACCGCTGCCAGCCGGCTGGACATCTCGGCTTTCTGGCGCAGGCGCTCTGCCGCTTCTTCGGCCTGCTTGCGCTTTGTTATATCGCTGAAAACAGTGGCAAAGCGTCCCGGGCCGGGAGAGTAACTGAAAACTGCAAACCACTTGCCGAGCGGCGCGCTGTAATTCTCGAAAGTCGTCGGATGCCCGCTTAACGCCACGTCGCCGTAGGCGTCTATCCAGAACCCGTCAAGGTCCGGCAGCACCTCGCGTGCCGTCCTGCCGATAACGTCCTCTGCTTTAAAGCCTGTCATCTCGGTGAAGGCCGGATTCATTTCGAGAAAGCGGTAATCATATGGCTTGCCGGCGCTGTCAACGATGATTTCATGCAGGGCGAATCCTTCTGTCATGGAGGTGAACAACTGCCGGTACCTGTATTCGCTTTCCTTGAGTGCATCGGAAGCGCGTTTGCGCTTGGTGATGTCCCTGCTGACTATCATTATATTGGTGGGGTTGCCGTTTGCGTCGCGGATCAGGCTGACCGTATCTTCAACAGGCGTGATCGTGCCGTTTTTGTTATATACATCCATCTCCATCTCGAATGATATCGACAGATTTTTATCGGCCAGTCTCTCCGGCGTGAAATTCTCTGCATATGTTTTCTCTAATAATTGCTGTGAGGCCGGCGGCATTTTTTTCTCCAGTGGCATGTCATCGAATTCTTCAAGCAGCCAGCCTCTGCTCTTGATGAAAGAGGGGCTGACGTAAACGTGTTTAAGCTGCAAGTCCATAAGTATTATTACTTCGCTCATGTTATCAGCCATGAGGTGGTACTTTTCTTCGGATTCCGCCAGGGCTTTTTCTGCCTGTTTGCGGTCGGTTATGTCACTGGCAATAGCTATGCTTTTTTCAAAATTTCCTTCGGCGTCAAATATGAGCGTGACGCTTGAGGAATGCCATCGCCACGCGCCGTCTTTGTGACGAACCTGATATTCGAATTTTCCCTGCATTTCCCCTGTCAGCGCAGCGGATTTTACCAGTTCCACTGACTTTGGGACATCATCGGGATGGACGAATTCTGTGAAGGAATGATTTATCACCTCGCTGGCGTTATGTCCCAGGATTCTCTCCCATGAGGGCGACACATAGGTAAAAATACCTTCAGCCGAAAGCGAATAGATAATATCATTGGCGTTTTCGATGAGCAGACGGTATTTTTCTTCGGATTCCGCCAGGGCTTTTTCTGCCTGTTGACGCAATTTTTCATGGTTTATGTTATCCAGGGCAAACCCAATATCCCCGACGGCTTCCTGCAGCAGCTTGACCTCTTCCTGTCCGAAAAAACCTACCGTGTCAGAATACACGGTTAAAGCGCCCCA
>CAYRSY010000022.1:10590-19746 GCA_964427105.1 uncultured Dehalococcoidales bacterium | reverse complement strand
AAAGTGGTGCCCCTGGGGCGAGTCGAACGCCCGACACGCGGTTTAGGAAACCGCTGCTCTATCCACTGAGCTACAGGGGCAGTAATATGGCTGACGGATTATCCTTTATCGCAGGACATTTTACCGTCACTTTTAACGGATAATACCAGTCATCGCCGTGCATTTTTATCCCAGTTAATTATATGGTTGCAGGCTTTGGTTGTAAAGGCAGAGGGGACGAAGGGGGCATCGCATATATTATCCGTCATTGCCACGATACCGGCAGCATGCGATTATATCAAAAATCACACTACATTGAGATGCGCCTTTAGTTTACATATATGCGGCAAGTAGCCATCCCATAGGCCTATTATGTTATAATCACAACGGAGGCGGATAGGCTCTGGTGGGTCTTGCGGACTTCAAATCCGTTGGCGGCGGTTAACCCGTCGCGGGGGGTTCGATTCCCTCCCCCTCCGCTGAACAGGATAACAGCGATATGAACGCAAAACAATCATCAGCGGCTCAATCGAAGAATAATTCGGTTATGCGGGATCTTCCGTCGATAGAAAAACTGCTGGAAGCCCCCCAACTCGCTCATGAGATAGCGCGTTATTCCCGTCCTCTGGTAACTCAAACCGCACGTTATGTGCTGGACAAACTGCGCAGGCAAATCAGGGAAGACAAAAAACCGCCATCTCTTGCCGTTATCATTGACCTTGTAAAAGAACAGCTAGGCATAGAATGGCCTGGTTTCATGAGCCCTGTTATCAACGGAACAGGCGTGATACTGCACACCAATCTGGGGCGTGCCCCGCTTTCCAGGAAGGCGCTGGACGCAGTTGTTGCTCTTGGCGGGCAGTACAGTAATCTGGAAAGTGATCTGATTGGCGGAGGAAGAGGCACAAGATCACTCGATATGAGACGCATGATTGCCATGCTAACAGGAGCAGAAGACGCTATGGCTGTCAACAACAACGCCGCCGCCGTGCTGCTTGTGCTGATAGCACTGGCTAACGGTAGAGAAGCCATAGTATCACGCGGTGAACTGGTACAGATCGGCGGGGGGTTCCGCGTGCCCGAGATTATGGAACAGAGCGGCGTAACACTGCATGAAGTGGGAACAACCAACCATACCTCTTTACGCGATTATGAAAAGGCCATCAACGACAAAACAGCAATAATTCTCAAGGTTCATCCATCCAACTTCGTGCAAAAGGGATTTGTCAGCGAGGTTTCCATCAGCGAATTATCCGTACTGTCAAAAAAGCATAAAATGCCGCTGGTATATGATCTGGGAAGCGGAGGCATGCTGAACCCGGGAAATTTCGGGCTTGAGGATGAACCCACCGTACAGGATAACCTGCGTGAAGGCGCAGACCTGGTCTGTTTCTCAGGCGACAAGCTGCTGGGAGGGCCGCAGGCGGGTATAATCGCAGGGAAAAAAGCTCTGATAAAACCACTTTTAAGCCATCCCCTTATGCGTGTCATCCGCCTGGATAAGCTCTCGGCGGCAGCGCTGGAGGCCACCGTTAAAATCTATCTTGATAAAACAGCAGCCGAAGATATTCCCGCATGGCACATGATGTCGGCTACCAGCGCCGAATTGGAAATGAGAGCCAAAGACATAGCGCAAAAGCTGAAAACAAAAGGCATTGACGCCAGGGTAATAAATGGTAAAAGCATGGTGGGCGGCGGCACGTTGCCCGAGCAGGGGCTGCCGACATTGCTGGTTGGCATCAAACCAAAAAGCTCGGTTGAAGCATTCTCCTGCAGCCTCAGGCTCTCCGATCCCCCGCTCGTCGCCCGTGTAGAAAACGATATTATCATCATCGATATGCGAACCGTATTCCCTGAACAAGATGTCACAGTAATCGCCATTATAGAAAAAGCCTGGACGCAGAGAGACTAACCGATGCTTACTATCGGCACCGCCGGGCATATCGACCATGGCAAATCCAGCCTGATTAAAGCTCTTACGGCCATCGACCCCGACCGCCTTCCTGAAGAAAAAGAGCGAGGCATGACCATTGACCTTGGATTCGCCTGGCTGGCGCTCCCTTCTGGTGAAACCATCGGCATCGTGGATGTTCCCGGTCACAAGCAGTTCATACATAATGTCATACCCGGCCTCTTCGGCATAGACGCGGTAATGCTGGTAGTCGCTGCTGATGACGGCTGGATGCCGCAGAGCGAAGAGCACCTGCGCATACTGGATTTACTGGGGATAAAACACGGTATTGTCGTCCTCAACAAGATTGATCTGATATCCGATCCGGAGTGGCTGTCGCTGGTGGAAAACGACATATCTGCCCATCTTGCAGGCACAAGTCTGGAGGGTTCTCCTATTATAAAAGTTAGCGCGCGCAGCGGACAGGGTATTGCAGAACTGGTTAAAACTATCGCCGGACTGGCTGAACAACTCACCCCCCGCCAGGATATAGGTAAACCCCGTCTCCCCATAGACCGCGTATTCGTAATCAAAGGAAGCGGCGTAGTGGTCACAGGGACGATGTCGCAGGGCTCTCTCTCGGAGGGAGATGACGTTATTATAATGCCATCAGGACAGAACGCTCATATCAGAAATCTTGAAAGTTTCAAGAAAGAATCAGGCAAAGCTGAACCCGGCATCCGCACGGCGCTCAACCTGTCAGGCATTAAACGTGAAGATATTAAACGGGGAGACATCGTGGTCTCATCCGCTTCATATACTCAAATCAGCCGCTTCATAGATACAAGTCTGACACTGCTGCCCGATGCAGGAACACCGCTCAGGAATATGTCCGAAGTGCTGGTTTACATGGAAACCCGTGAACTGCTGGCAAGAGTGGCTCTGTTCGGAGAGAAAACCCTCAAACCAGGTGAAACCTGCGCGGCACAGTTACGCTTCAAAGAAGATGTTGCGGCCTTCACGGGAGAACGTTTTATCATAAGGCAACAGTCTCCGGCAAAGACGATAGGGGGCGGAGTTATACTAAACCCGCACTCATCCAGGTTCAAGACAGCGGAAACTGTTGCTGCAATAGCTTTACTTGATAGACGGCGCAACCTCAATCTGGACGAGTTGATATTGGCCGAGATCGAGCAAAACTGCTTTGTTGAAGAGAAAACACTGCTGGCCGCCAGTTTCTTTCCCCAAGCAAAAATCCGGGAGCATTTAAAAAAGCTTCTCAGCCAGAATAAAGTGATACAGGCAGGGCTTTATATAGCCGACAGCAGCGTATGGGAAAAGGCGTCGCTTCGTTTGTTATCCATGATTGAAAAAGAAATGGCAGCCGACAAGCTTAAGAGCGGCGTTCCACAGGATATTCTTAAAGCGGCGCTCCGGCTTCCGCGCGAGATATTCGACGCAATGGTTCAGCAGCTGGTTTCCGCGGGAAAACTGATGAGACAACAGGATCTGCTGATGCTCCCCGAGAGTAAACCCGCGCTTTCGTCGCAGCAGGATACTCTTCGGACTGCAGTATTGAACCTCTTCGCCAAAAATCCGTCAGCTCCCCCCACACTTAAAGATGTGGCAGCACAAATGCCTGCCGCCCAGCCTGTAGTGCGCTTCATGATAAAACAGGGAGAACTGGTTGAATTACCCGACGGCATTCTGCTGGAAGCAAGCCAATTCAAACGAATCCAGGAAGAAGTAATAAATATACTCAGGCAAAACGGCAAGATAGCGATTCAGGATATTAACAAGAATTTCGGATTCTCCCGCAAATACGCCATCCCACTGCTGACCAAACTCGACATACTGGGCATCACACGGCGGGACGGAGACGCACGGGTAGCCGGAAAAAAGCTGGGTTGACGGGCAAATTCTAAATCCCGAAACCTAAATTCTGAATAAATTCAAAGTGTTTCTAAGTTTGGAATTTTGAGATTGGTGCTTGTTTAGGATTTAGAATTTAGTGCTTAGCGCTTGTTGTCTAGCGCTTCCTCCTTATAAATACCACCCGAAATAAAAAATCAGTTGCATCCGTATGGCGTCTGGTTGACACTCCTACTCAAGGACACCTACAATTAAAGCGGGGTGTATTTTGACTCTCAGCAGGGAACGCGCCTATTACAAAGCCGTGCGGCAGGCTATAACAGCGCTGGGCTCTGACGGCTCGCTTAAAGAAAAACTGGACGCTATCATACGTCTGGTATCGCGCTCGTTCAACACCGGAGCCTCGATAGTGCTGCTGGATTCCACCCGTACCCGACTCATTCACACGGCTTCATGGAAACTGCCTCCCTTCTATCTGCGCAAGGGGCTGCTGGACGCCGTCATAAGCCTGCAGGATGTGACCGGCGGTGAGCCTGTATTTATAGAAGATGTCTCACATGACAGGCGCATGCAATACCCCGAACTGGCTAAAAAAGCCGGCATAAGTTCCATTCTGGGCGTACCTGTTGCGTGCAGCGGAGAAACGTTCGGCGCTGTCCGCATCTATTTTAAGGAACCCTGCTCTCTAACCAACCAGGACACCAGCTTCGCCCTCACTATGGCGCATCTGGCAGCGCTGGCGCTGTGCGGCATAAAATCACGCGCCGTCAACGGAACCAGCTACACGGCTGAGGAAACATCAGAAACGCAGGGGCAAAGCAACACTGTTCATTTCGCGCACGAGAGTGAAAAAGAGTTCGCCCGCATACTGGATTTTTATGACATAGGATGGATATATGAGCCGCGCTCGTTCCCTCTGGAAAACAAAAATGCCCACTCAAGCGAGATGTTCACGCCGGATTTCTACATTCCATCTCTGGACCTTTATGTCGAATTGACTACCATGAAACAGAATCTTGTGACGAACAAAAACCGCAAGCTGCGAAAGCTTAAAGCGCTCTATCCAGAGATAAAAATAAGTCTGCTGTACAAGAACGACTATGACCGGCTGCTGGCCAAGTATGGAGCAGGTCCGCTGGCGCAGTCCCGCGCCCACAGTATACGGAAGGTGCTTTATTCAGCCTCCGAAATAGACAGGCGTGTCAGGCAACTGGCAGAAAACATATCAGCCGATTACGCGGAACGCAGGCCTATTCTGATCGGGGTGCAGCGCGGATTCCTGTGCTTTATGGCAGACCTTATGCGCCAGATAACAGTGCCGCTGGACCTAGACTTTATGGCCATCTCGTACTATGGACAAAACAAAGGCGTAAGAATTACCAAGGATATCGATATAGACATAAAAGGCCGCCACGTAATTCTGGTGGAAGACATAGTGGATACAGGCATTACCCTGAACTATATGCTTAAGCATCTGCAGGGCAAATCCCCATCCAGCCTCGCAGTATGCACCCTGCTAGACAGGAGAGCGAGGCGTCTGGTAGAAGTTAAGATGGATTATGCAGGGTTCGAAGTGCCTGATGAGTTCGTTGTTGGCTACGGACTGGATTTCCACGAAGAATATCGCAACCTGCCGTTTATTGCCATACCGGAAATAAAAGAGTTTCCGGAGAAGCAGGAACACTCGAGCAAAACCTGACACCTGACCGTATTCGCGCAGAAAACAGTTGTCGCACGCCCATTCATAAATCAGAGCAACAAAGCTAACAAACCTTGCATAATAAAAAGAGAAGAGCGTTGCTCCTCTCTTTGCCTTATAAACGGGATCCCAGGTAGCCTTTACACCCGGGACATTCCACTTTGTACTTCCTTAGCGGGACTCTTGAGATTCCATTCAACGCCCATTTCGGTTGGAACCTTATGCACGCCAGGTTTTCCTTTAGAGCCATCCGCCAGGTGACTAGTCAGGTGGTTGTCACCACTGCATTGGTTACCTGGGACATCTTTACTATCTCATACACACATTAAAGTGTCAAAGCGAAAAAACAGCCCGACAGAACGTTTAAACAAAATCTCCCGTAATACACAAACCTGAAAACTCTTTTGTCCTCTTTTTTACTACCGATTTTGCGCTGGTCTGGCGTATCCGTTTGCAGTCTGCAGGCTGGTTTCTGGCATCAAATACCGCAGCCGCGCAACACAAAAGCCGTGACCAACAGGATTAACCATGCGTGAATCACTGGCAAGGGAATGATGCGCAGCCGGCAGTTACTTTAACGCCACTTCAAATCAGGGGGATGTCTGGGGCGGGGATCCATTTTCAGCCGCATACGTGAATACTCCGAGCTTATCTCGGCGCCCATGACCAGTATAAAAGCCGCGTAAAACATGAACATCAACAGGATAATGATTGAGCTAATCGAGCCGTACACCAATTCCACACGTGAAAAATTGCTGAAGTAAAACACCATTGCAAAACGCGCCACTTCGTAGGCAATCGCGGCAAACAATGCTCCGGGCCATACATACCGCCAGTAGGTTTTAGTGGCAGGCATTGTTTTGTATACAAGCAAGAAAACCCAGAACGACATCACAAAAGCGCCGACAGATATGGCAACATTTCCCAGTACCCCGCTCCCCAGATTGAAGGAAGACAGCAAAGAGCTGGCGGTTATAACAAAAAAGAAAAAAACACTGGCGCTGAGCGACATCGCCACTTCCCGCGCTTTGCGTAACAGGAACGGGCGCTTCGCAACCAGCCCCCAGGCGCGGTTGACTCCGCGGCTTATAGCGCTGAACATGGCGCTGGCTGACCAGAAAAGAGCGATGATACTCAAAGTGCCCAGCGCCCCTCTGACCTCGATAATGCTGGCGATGTTAAGTCTCAGGATATCTTCAGCGGCCGGCAGGTTTATCTCTACGAATGTAAATATCTGTTCCTGCACGGTAGCCGAAGGCAGAAAGAACCCCAGCGCTGAAATGACTCCCAGAAGTAGCGGAAACAGGGAAAGAACGGCATAATAGGCAATGGCTCCCACCACTTCGGAAGCGCCATCGTTACCCATTCCCTCGATAACTTCATTGATAAAAGCGAAGAACGGTATTTTTACCAGTCTGGCCTTTGCCTGCTCCATTTTTATTCCAGGCAACCGTACGAGAGCCAGAATACGTTTCTTTTTGTTCGTTTCTTTTGATTTCAACGGTTTTCCTCTTGCTTGACTTCGCAATATTATCATTGCACGCCGCACTTTAGTAAATACAAGCGCTCATGCCGCGCCGATCGTATATCCCAGTATATCATTCGACCTGAAAAAGGCATAGGAATATAATTCTGTATTATACAAACGAGCGCAACTAAAAAGCATGCCTGCCTGATTGGAGAGAATGCCAGCCATGAACAAGAATATTCGAGAAAACGATATAAGCAGGACACTCCTTTTTATCGGAGCGCATCCCGATGACGAGACTTTCGGCATAGGCGGCACGCTGGCAAAATATACCGCCGCCGGAGTCAAAGTATATTATATCTGCGCCACGCGCGGTGAAGCAGGCACAGCCGAGGCTGCTTCCATGCGTGGATTCAGTTCGGTGGGCGACATGCGCTGGGATGAACTGGAGCGTGCCGCCGGAATACTGGGGCTGGCCGGAGTAATTTATCTGGGATACCGCGATTCCGGGATGGCAGGGACACCTGACAACCATCATCCTGATTCTCTTAATATGGCGCCGCTGGAGGAGGTTGCGGGAAGGATCGTGAAAGTAATCAGAAAGCTTAAACCGCAGGTGATCATAACGCACGACCCGCTGGGCGGGTACGGCCATCCCGACCATATCGCCGTAAACAAAGCTGTAGTCACCGCATTCAAGGTGGCAGGCGACAGTGCCATATATCCCGAAAGCGGGCACGTCTTCCAGCCTCAGAAGCTTTACTTCAATATATTCCCGCACAAGTGGCTCAGGATGGCGGTAAAACTCATGCCGATGGTCGGACAAAATCCTCACAGGTTCGGGCGGAACCATGATATAGACCTTGCAGCCATGATAGAAACAGCGTATCCCATACACGCGCGGATACGGCTTGATAACAACTCAATCAAAACAAGAGATGCGGCCATCGCCTGCTACGCAAGCCAGCTTGGCGGAAGACTGCAACGTAACATATGGCTCCGGCTTCTCAATAAACTGTCCGCCCCGCGGGACTGCTATATGCGAGCTTATCCCAAAGCTGACAGGCGCCTGCGCGAAGAAAATCTTTTTACCGGCATTATTTAACGATATTTTCTTTCTTCCCAAAACCGGCCGTATAGCAAAACTTTTGGCAATCACCTCTTATAGTACGTTGGTAAAGCCTGCTTAATCCGATTCGCCAACTTCTTTAACCATACAGCCCACTCCGAACCTGATAAAGTCCACCCGGCTGATTCCGTCAATCCACTGCATGAGGAACGCTCCCCTTCCTGGGTTCTCATAACACTGATCCAGATCGTTATTCATTCCTGCGCCTGTTACCAAACACTCACCTGATGACCTTAAAGTGTCAAAACTACGCCCTACAGAGCCAGCTCTGCAACCTTAAGTGTTATACAAAGTATCCAAAGAGACTTGAGCCTCATGAACTCGCAGGTCTTCTTGAACGCTTCTGAAAGTGACACAATCTCTACATGCAAAAAATAGATTCACTCTGCAAGATGCCTGTTGAAAGGCTGACGGCAGCGCAAGTAAATTGCGGGAATATCCCGTTTTCCGGCTATCTTTATGAACCGTCGGTGTCATCCGGCTGCCATAACAGACCAGTGAATGTTCATTTTAAGGTAAAAACAAATGACTAAAAAGTCATGGACAACAAGACCCGAAGTCCTTATAGCCAATTGGTACCAATGCCATAATTGCTCCATAAATGGCGAAGGGAGCATTCAATGACACCGGTTTATAACAATTTAATCGAACAAAATTCCAGCGCCATAATTTGCGGGGATGAAGGAATATTCCTTTCGAAAACAGCCCTGCATAAGATTGAGCCTTGCCAGTTCAGCGGAGTCACCGCACCCCTTCACCTGGCTCTATCTGGAGAGACTGGCAATACACGGAGGTAGAAGTGATGTGAAGGATATGTCACGCTGGCTTACCATGGCTCAACAAAATAATTAATTGGATAACAACCAAAATAAAAATATCGGGAGAATCAACATGTATAACAAATTCTGCAAGGCAATCAAGAACCTGCATCGCGGACAGAAAGGCATCACAGGCCTGGAGACCGCTATCATCCTGATAGCCTTCGTTACCGTGGCTTCAGTGCTGGCCTACAGCGTACTTTCAGCCGGCATCTTCTCCTCCGAGCGCGGCAAGGCTGCTGTTTATAGCGGCTTACAGAGCGCCCAGAGCACCATGTCGCTCAAGGGTTCCGTTGTCGG
>CAYRSY010000022.1:0-10490 GCA_964427105.1 uncultured Dehalococcoidales bacterium | reverse complement strand
ATAGCGGCTTACAGAGCGCCCAGAGCACCATGTCGCTCAAGGGTTCCGTTGTCGGCAAATCCAACGTAGGAGTTACCGCGCTGGAATCAATTACATTTAACCTGGCGCTGGCCATTTCCGGCGACAGCATCGACCTGGAGCTTTGTGTCTTCAACTACTGGGATGACGCTCTCGGCGTTACTGCTCTTGCGCTTGACAACGTTGCTACCGGAGCAGGCGAATGGGCATTTGATCTGGTCACCGGCACCGGCAGTATCCTGTCCGGCACCGATTCAGCCGTCGTTACCGTCTGGGTTCCCGGTACCGCGGTAGTCGGTTCTTACGACACTTTCACTGTCCAGATAAACCCGCCCACCGGCGCCTCCATTACTCTTCAGCGCACCCTGCCTCCCATCGCAACCGTTATGACGCTTAACTAATAAAACAGAAATTTATTCGGAAAACGAATTACGAATAAGTAATAAGAAAGAAAGGAGAAAACAATGTACAACAAATTCTGCAAGGCAATCAAGAACCTGCACCGCGGACAAAAAGGCATTACAGGCCTCGAAACCGCCATTATCCTGATCGCTTTCGTTACCGTAGCTTCAGTGCTGGCCTACAGCGTACTCTCTGCCGGCATCTTCTCCTCGGAGCGCGGTAAGGCGGCCGTTTACAGCGGCTTACAGAGCGCCCAGAGCACCATGTCGCTCAAGGGTTCAGTTGTCGGCACCGCAGCGGACAGCCTGGATGTCATATTCGGAGGGGTTGGATATACCACCCCCGACCATCTGGGTAAAATCACCTTCAATCTGGCGCTGGCTATTGCCGGAGACAGCATCGACCTGGAGCTTTGCGTCTTCAACTACTGGGATGATGTTCTCGGCGTCACCGCGCTTACACTTGACAACGCTGACCCAGGCGCAGGCGAATGGGCATTTGATCTGGTCACCGGCACCGGCAGCATACTGGCAGGCACCGATGAAGCCGTAGTAAGCGTATATCTGCCCGCTACATCTGATGTAGATTCCTACGACACCTTCACCGTGCAGATCAACCCGCCCACCGGCGCTTCCATCACCCTTCAGCGCACCATCGGCCCTATCGCCAATATCATGACTCTTAACTAAATAAAACAAAAATTTATTCGATAAACGATTTACATATACTTATAAATAAAAAGGAAGGGAAAAAATGTATAACAAATTCTGCAAGGCAATTAAGAACCTGCACCGCGGACAGAAAGGCATCACGGGACTGGAGACCGCCATCATCCTGATAGCCTTCGTTACCGTAGCTTCAGTGCTGGCCTATAGCGTACTTTCAGCCGGCATCTTCTCCTCAGAACGCGGCAAGGCTGCTGTTTATAGCGGCTTACAGAGCGCCCAGAGCACCATGTCGCTCAAGGGTTCCGTTGTCGGTGAATCCAACGTAGGAGTTACCGCGCTGGAATCAATCAGTTTCAACCTAGCGCTGGCTATTGCCGGCGATAGCGTTGACCTGGAACTGTGTGTATTTAATTACTGGGATACCGCCCTCGGCGTTACTTCCCTTATCCTCGACAACGCTACTCCCGCCGCAGGCGATTGGACATATGATCTGGTCACCGGCACCGGCAGCATCCTGGCAGGCACCGATGAAGCAGTCATAACCGTCTGGATTCCAACTGGCGCCCAGGTCGGCTCATATGACACCTTCACTGTCCAGATAAACCCGCCCACCGGCGCGTCTATCACACTTCAGCGTACCCTGCCCCCCATCGCAGCCGTTATGACGCTTAACTAATAAAACAGAAATTTATTCGGAAAACGAATTACGAATAAGTAATAAGAAAGAAAGGAGAAAACAATGTACAACAAATTCTGCAAAGCAATCAAGAACCTGTACCGCGGGCAGAAAGGCATCACAGGCCTCGAAACCGCCATTATCCTGATAGCCTTCGTTACCGTAGCTTCAGTGTTGGCCTACAGCGTGCTGTCTGCCGGCATCTTCTCCTCAGAGCGCGGTAAAGCTGCCGTCTATAGCGGCTTACAAAGCGCCCAGAGCACCATGTCGCTTAAAGGTTCTGTTGTCGGTGAATCCAGCAATGGTACCGCTTTAACTTCTATCGATTTTAACCTGGCGTTAGCTATTGCTGGTGACAGTGTTGATCTGGATCTCTGCGTCTTCAATTACTGGGATACCGTTCTCGGCGTCACCGCACTCACTCCTGCCGCCGTTCCCGGAACACCCGTAGCAGGTGAATGGGATTTTACGCTTGTTACCGGCACCGGCAGCATACTGGCAGGCACCGATGAAGCAGTTATAACCGTCATGATACCCGCCGGCGCTCAGGTTGGTTCTTACGACACATTCACTGTCCAGATCAACCCGCCCACCGGCGCGTCTATCACACTTCAGCGCACCCTGCCACCCATCGCAGCCGTTATGACGCTTAACTAATACCTAAAAATTGTAAATAGGTTAATTCGGTAAGAAAGGAGGAAAATATATGTACAACAAGTTCTGCAAGGCGATCAAGAATCTGCATAGCGGCCAGAAAGGCATTACCGGCCTGGAGACCGCCATCATCCTAATCGCCTTCGTAACTGTGGCCTCAGTGCTGGCCTACAGTGTCCTTTCAGCCGGTATATTCTCATCTGAACGCGGTAAAGCGGCCGTTTACAGCGGACTTCAGAGCGCCCAGAGCACCATGAACCTGAAGGGTTCCGTAGTCGGGCTCTCAGATGGAGCCAATGCGCTGGAATCAGCCACCTTCCATCTGGCGCTGGCTATCGCCGGTGACAGCGTTGACCTGAACCTGTGTGTCTTTAACTACTGGGATACCGTTCTCGGCGTTACTGCCCTCACACCTGCCGCCGTTCCCGGAACACCTGTGGCTGGAGAATGGGATTTCGATCTCGTCACCGGCTCCGGCAGCATACTGGCAGGCACCGATGAAGCAGTTATAACCGTCATGATACCCGCCGGCGCTCAGGTTGGCTCCTACGACACATTCACTATCCAGATCAACCCGCCCACCGGCGCTTCCATTACTCTTCAGCGCACCCTGCCACCCATCGCTGATGTAATGACACTTAACTAATTCATGTGACAATAAATAATTTTCTCTTGTCCATACCCCTGGGACTCAAAACCCAGGGGTGTGGAAGGACTCAGGCGGACTCAAAATGGATTTAAACAGCAAAGTAACGCAGTTAGAGGACGAAATAAAAGTCCTGAAAAAAGAAATCCAGTCGGTATTGCTCGACCTGCGGGAAAACATGCTCAACCGCGAAAATCCTTTTTCTCCGCAGCCGCTTACAGCGCCAACGGTCACTCCATCTCCAGCCATAGCGCCGCCTGCCGCGATCGAAGAGAAAAAAGAGCTTGCGGTTGAAGATAAGCCACAGGAGACTCCTCCCGTCAAGGAGGATATTGAGCTGCCAAAAGCTATAACAGGGGCATTCGAAGAAGATGAAATGGTAGAAATGCCCCGCAAGAAAGAGCCCAAACCGCTTGATTCCGATATGGAGGAACTGGTTCTTGCCTGGAAACCAACCGAGGATTCCGAAAAGGGTTCATGCCTGCCGGGTATCAAGAACTCTGCCGATGATAAATCCGGTAATAATGTGCTGGAAAGCATAACCAGCCTGGTGGACTGGGTTGAAACCAGTATAGCCCGGCTGGGATTTGAGCGCACTCAGGCCGTTCTGGACATATCAGAGATGATGGGGCATATGTCTCCGGAGATGAAAGCCATCCTTGTAAAATTCATGCATCCCGGCCCGGAACCGGTAGCAAAAGTGTCTTTCAAAGACTATATGGCCTCGCTTATCGAGTTATCCAGCCTGCTGGGAAAGAAAAACGATCCTAATAACGTGCTCTTTTACACGCTGTACCACGGTATGTATTCAATGACGGAAAGCAAGGAACTGCATGGATAAAGCTATTGTTACCGTAATGCTCATAATCTGCGGTATAGTAGCCTCGCTGGCTGTGTTTAACGGCATCTATCCAGCTATCACCCAGAGCAGCGGTGCCATAGCCGATGCCTCCAGCAAAATCAGCGACCAGATAGAGAGCCGCATATCGGTAATACAGGCAAGTTCAAACGGAGTTCTGGTGGAAGCCTGGGTGAAAAACGTAGGCACCGTCTCAATCCTGGACGTAGCCAGCAGCGATATTTTCATGTCGCCCCAAGACAGTTACGAGCATATTCCTTATGGCGGCACGACACCCCCTTACTGGGAATACCAGATCGAGGGAGGCGGAGACTTATGGGGGCAAACCGATACCATTAAAGTCAGCGTCTATCTAACCGCACCGCTTTCATCCGGCGTTTATATTTTTAAGATGGTGATACCCAACGGAATCAGCGACGAAACGACCTTTAGCGTGAGCTAATTATGGAAAATGCCATCGTAGCCGTTATCTCCACCATGCTGATTATTATAAGCTCTCTTATGATGACAATGTCCACATTGCAGTCCACCAGCCAGATGGCGTCTGCCTGGCAATCAATGAACGCTACCTTTGGGGATATGCTCTCCACTTCAATTTCAGCAGAGGGTTATGGAGACTACAACGGAGACACAATGTGGATAAAGGTAACCAATGATGGTCAATGCAATCTGTATGACTTCGATAAATGGGACGTGATAGCGCAATACGACGACGGAACATCGATATACCTGACATACCTGGAAAGCGGAATAGTCGAGGCGAACGAATGGACAGTAGAAGGAATTTATACCGCTATGGACTATTCGGATATATTTGATCCCGGGATTTTGAACCCTGAAGAATACATGCTCCTGCAGGTAGATATGACACCCAAGATAAATATGAACGAAAGCGCACGCATAACCATCTCCACCCCTGCAGGCATAACGGACCAGTGCATTGTAACCAGGCTGCCTTGATCGGAGGTACAAAACATGTCATCAATGTCAATTCTGGACGAAGAAGAGGAAGTACAAAAAAAGATAATCTCCACAGGACAGGGAGAAATAGATAAAAAACTGGGCGGCGGCATACCTGTAGGTTCACTCATTCTCGTGGAAGGGCAATCCGATTCAGGCAAATCAGTCTTTTGCCAGCAAATTATCTGGGGATCTCTGCGCAAGAACGTCAAAGTAGGCATATTTACCACGGAGAACACAGTAAAAAGCCTCAACTCGCAGATGCTCAGTCTGGGGCTAAACGTTCTGGATTATATACTGCTGGGCTGGCTGAGGATATATCCTATGAAATCCTCGCTGGTTAAAGAAAACCCGCAGAAAACCGTGGATACCATACTGGACACCATGAACAAAGCTGATGGGTATGACCTGTTTATTATCGATTCTCTTACATCAATCATCTCAGGAGCCGGCGGCGAAGTCACTCTGGCCTATTTTGAACGCTGCAAGGTTCTCTGCGATAAAGGCAAGACTGTGCTAAACGTCACCCACACCTATGCCTTTGAGCAGGATTTTCTAGTGCGCTTGCGCTCCATAAGCGATGCACATATCAGACTGACCATAGAAAAAATCGGCGACAAGCTGGTGAAAAGCCTTGAGGTTGCCAAGATAAGAGGCGCGGCCCAGAGCACAGGTAATATTCTGGCTTTCGATGTCGAGCCTGAGATAGGCATGAAAATAATGCCGATGTCACGCGCCAAGGCATAATATGCCATTATTACACGGAACCAAGGATACCACATGCCAACAATAGTTTTACCGTTCAAGGTTGATGAGAGCACTGAAAAACATGATGAATTTGTAGAAGGCTGCGAGATCTGCGACAACCTGCCGGAGGCTTTTAAAGCCCCCTGTGCTGCAAATCCGCACCTGCTGCGTTACATGCATACCATGCCTATAAGCCACGTCGGCTTTCCGCAGTTTTGCACCAGTCTGACCAAGCAGATGGGCGACAACAAGGAGCCTAATTATATCTATCCCATAGCCGATAATTTATTCGCTCACGTCATGGTAGATTATAAAGACACGCGTCACACATGGATTCCTATCGAGCCCACCTTCAATCTGGATATCGAACCGATGGTGCGCGCAGTCGAGAAAAAATGCATTGAGCACGGGGAGATGCTTCCTGAATTTGACGAGGACAAGGACAAAGCCAAACAGCTCATCAATTATATAGACATAGTTACTGAAGTAGTCAGGAAAAAAACAGCGCTTCCCATTGCCAGGGTTATAGAATCCGGCAAGAAACAGGGTAAGAAGGAAAAACTGGTAAGAGTTCAGGTAACGGCCGCCGAATTGTTGGGCATCAAGTATCTCTTCATACGCGACAAAATAGGCGTAGGCATACTGGAACCCTTCATCCTTGATCCTTATACCGAAGATATCAGTTGCTCCGGCACAGGCGCAATATATATCGAGCACAAGGTCTTCAAGAGCATTAAAAGCATCTTCAATTTCGTTACTATCGAAGATCTTGACCAGTTCGTTCTGAGATTGGCCGAGCAGACCAGAAAACAGGTATCGTTGCGCAATCCTATCAGTGACGCCACGCTTCCCAGCGGGTCACGTATCAATATTGTTTACGGCAGCGATGTATCGAGGCGCGGTTCCAATTTTACCATCCGGCAGTTCAGCAAGGTGCCCATCTCGATTTTCGGCCTCATTGACGCCGGCACGCTCAACTATCATATGCTGGCTTATCTCTCGCTGGCCATAGGAAATGGCATGAATACCTTCGTCGCAGGGGAAACGGCATCGGGAAAAACCACATTGCTCAATGCGGTAACCACTTTTTTCCATCCGCTGTCCAAAATCATAACTATCGAAGACACCCCTGAGTTGCAGGTGCCGCACGAAAACTGGATAAGAGAAGTTGTCCAGACCACCAAGACCGATGACTCCAGCGGTTGCGTAACCATGTTCGACCTGCTGCGTGCTGCGCTGCGGCAAAGGCCCAACTGGATACTTGTGGGCGAAATCCGCGGAGAAGAAGGCAATATCGCTTTCCAGGCCATGCAAACAGGACATTCCGTTATGGCAACCTTCCACGCTTCTTCTGTGGAAAAGCTGATTCAGCGTATCACCGCCAACCCCATATCGGTGCCCAAAACCTATATAGACAACCTGAACGTAGCGGTCATCATGGCCGCGGTTAAACTGCCCAACGGCAAGGTAGGCCGCCGTGTGCTGTCGATAAGCGAGATATGCGGCTACGACTCGCAGACCGAATCTTTTGACATTATCGAAGCCTTTCACTGGGATGAGGACGTGGACAAATTTTCCTTCCCCGGCTACATGACCAGCAACATACTCGAGCGTAAAATCGCGCCGCGGCTGGGCATACCCAGCAACAAGAGAACGCAGGTGTACATCCAGCTTGAACGCCGCGCCAAGATTTTAGAAAAGCTGCATAAAGAACAGCATATAACCGATTTTTATCAGCTTCTGGAAGTCCTGGGCAAGGCCCAGCGCGAAGGGCTCTTTTAGGATTACCTATGGCTACTGTCGTCCTGCCTTTCAAGCTTCCAGAGGATCAGCAAAACGCCGGCGCGCGTTTTGCTGAAACCCATTATTACCAGGAACTGCCTACACTGGTGAAGGGAGTAATCGAGGAATATCCCTTCCTGATGGACTATCTGGGCATGCTGCCGTTGGATCAGATCGGCCTGCCGATGTACGTTCCCGAAATCTCACGCAAGCTGAGCAATGAAAAAACACTGAACTTCATCTATCCCACCCAGCGCAAGGGTGTATTCATGCACGTGTTATCCAACCCTGATGATAACCGCAACAGCTATATACCGCTGGAACCTATCCTGTTCAATGACTATCTGCCGCTGATCCGCCTGATCGATATCAAACTATTGGAACTTAAGAAAGAGTTACGTCAACTTATGGTCAATGGCACCATGGAAGAGCAGCTTATAGCCTGTGTAGAAAAAGTAGTGATAGAGGTTCCGGAAGGCGCTCTCGCCGAGACGGGGAACGACAAAAAAGGCAAAAGTGTGCGTGAAGGATCTGGAGGGCGCATCAAGATGACCGCCAAGGAAATCGCCGCGGTAAAATACCTCTTCGTGCGCAACCGCGTAGGACTGGGAGTACTTGAGCCGCTTATCGTGGATCCTTTCATCGAGGATATCAGTTGCTCCGGCACCGGACAGATATTCATCGAACACAAGATATTCAAAAGCCTTAAAACCTCGGTATGTTTCGATAAGGCCGAAGACCTGGACCAGTACGTTTTGTGGCTGGCGGAGAGAATAAGGAAACCTGTGACTTTCCGCAACCCCATCGCCGATGCGGCGCTCCCCGACGGTTCGCGTATCAACATCGTTTACGGGCGCGACGTTTCAAGGCGGGGTTCCAACTTTACAATTCGTAAGTTCGCCGGTACTCCGGTATCCATCTTTGAACTTATCGACTTCGGCTCGCTCAACTATCAGATGCTGGCATACCTTGCGCTTACTATCGGCAACGGCATGAACCTTTTCGTATCGGGTGAGACTGCCTCCGGCAAGACCACCCTGCTGAACGCAATTACCACCTTCATACACCCCATGGCCAAGATTGTCAGCATCGAGGATACGCCGGAACTGCAGGTGCCGCACAAGAACTGGATACGCGAGGTAGTGCAGTCCACCAAGGCCAGCGATTCCAGCGGAGCGATAACCATGTTCGACCTGCTCAAGGCCGCCCTTCGCCAGAGACCGAATGAGATAATTATCGGCGAAATCCGCGGCGCCGAGGGCAATGTAGCCTTCCAGGCCATGCAAACCGGGCATTCCGTAATGGCTACTTTTCATGCTGCCTCAGTGGAAAAGCTCATTCAGCGCATCACAGGCAACCCTATTTCAGTTCCCAAGACCTACCTGGACAACCTGAATGTAGTGGTGCTTACCAGCATGGTGAAGCTGCCCAACGGTAAAATGGGAAGGCGCGTCACCGGCATCGCCGAAATTGCCGGATACGACCCGGTGCAGGACTCTTTTACCTTCATCGAGAGTTTCCACTGGAATGAGTCCAAGGATACTTTTGAATTCCCGGGACATATGACCAGTTACGTGCTGGAGAACAAGATCGCTCCCAGACTGGGCATACCCACCCGCAAAAAACAGCGCATTTACGCCGAGCTGGACCGGCGCGCCAAGATTCTGGAGAAACTGCATAAAGAGCAGGAGGTCACAGGATTTTACGAGGTTCTGGACGTACTAAGCAAGGCTCAGAGGGAAGGATTATTCTGATGGCCTTCTCTTTTTTCAAAAAATCCAGAGCTGATGATGCCAAGGTCGCTGGCAAATGGTCACCCGACGCACAAAAGTTGCAATTAGACTTCTTCTGTCAGTTGACATATATGGCAGCGCTGGCTACTTCGGGCATTTCACCCAGAGGCTTGTTCCATTTCGCTGCCGATCTGCCCTATAATTCGGCCCATTATTTTATACGCGTTAACGTTGTGGCAAGGGCTTTCAACCACCACTATTCAGAAGCCTGCCGTATCGTGGGAGAAGCCACCAAAGAACCCGATATAAAAGGCTTTCTGCTGAGACTGGCAAGCGCTATCTCTTCCGGGGAAGACTTGGCAAAATTCTTGGAAAAAGAGGCCGCCGTGGCCTCTGAAAACTACGCCAATCATTACGAAGGCAGTCTGGAAGTGCTTAAGAAATGGACCGATGCCTATATTTCACTGATCATGGCCGCTGCCATCATTGCCGTTATGGGCGTGGTTACCATGATCATCGGCAACATCAGCGTCATGTTTAATATGGCAACGGGTTTAATCGTGGTTATAGCGACTGTAGCCGGCGTGTACATGATAAACAAATCAGCGCCGCTGGATGAGCGCACCCACAAGCTTTCATTATGTACCCCTGAACGGTATCTGTTACGCAAACTGATGCGCACAGTACTGCCAGCAGGGCTGATAGTTGTGCTGGCGCTCATATTACTTGGGCAGGGGCTGGGCGTAATCCTTGTCGCCATGGGAATAACATTTTTCCCGCTGGGGTTCGTAGCCGTTCGCGAAGACGGTAAAATATACAAAAAAGATAATGATATCGCAGGTTTTTTACGCTCGCTGGGAGGCATGAGCCAGGCTATTAACGTCACCATCAATGAAGCCATGACACACATGGATCCCAATTCGATGGGGGAACTAATGGAAGACGTCAGGCTGCTTGATCTTCGCTTGCGCACCGGCATACAGGGAAAGCTGTGCTGGGAGCGTTTTGTGGGGGAAACCGGCTCTGAACAGATAAACCGCTGCGTCAGGATATTCCAGGATGCCATCACCATAGGCGGGGATCCGGGGCGCGTGGGAAAAGAAAGCAGCAACTTCGCAGTGCAAATAGCCCTGCTGCGTTCCAAACGCAAGATCGTTGACTCTGGATTTACATGGCTCGTCATGGTAATGCACGTAGTGCTGGTAGTGCTGGTTTCTTTCATTTACAACGTCTTCAACACCTTTTCCGCAATGGTGCGTAACCTCATGCCAGAAGAGACATCTACTATCTCGGCAGCAGGCATTCCTTCGCTTTCAATATTCGCCGCTGATTCATCTCAAATGCA
>CAYRSY010000021.1:11077-19913 GCA_964427105.1 uncultured Dehalococcoidales bacterium | reverse complement strand
TGGAAAGCTTTAACATCATCGTGACCAACCAGCGTATGATCTTCGCGCAGATGACAAATGAAATGGTAAAAGCAGAAGCTGCCACCCACCGCGGAGAAGGAATCAAGGGAGTGTTCAAGGCTATGGGAGCCGGGGCTAACCTGTGGCAACGCTACCAGCAAATGCCGCCCGATCAGGCTCTGGCTGAAACCCCCGGTAATTTCGGCCTGTATATAAACCAGATACGCAAGGTAAAATACACCGGCACGAAGGTGTTCTTCAACAAGGGCGGCGTTTCGATGGGGTTGAACATCGGCTTCGGCGGCGGAGACGATGATGATAATAATAACGCCAAGCTGGAAATAGATACCATAGGCGGCAAATACGAGTTCGAAATCGTCATGCAGTTCCAGCAGCAAACCTACCAGGTTCTGAAAACTGCAGGGCTGGTTAAATAAGGCAAAGTTACGTTTCTCAGCAGAAATCGGGGCACAGCAATACTGCTGTGCCCCTTTCATATTCAAAACTTAAACGGGCTGCATTAATCAGCAAACCTTGAAGACAGAGGTCATTAGCCAGTAGATCAGCATGATCACCAGAACAGCCGGAAGCAGCCTGATAAACAGCTTGAACAGGGATTTGACAAGCAATCCGACAAGCAGCAGAGCCACTACTACAATCGCGATAATCCAGAATATATCCATATTTGCCTCCAATAGACCAGTGGATTTCGGACGCCGCTATCAGCTTCAGTGAAAATTATAACGCATAAATCAAACAAGGGGAAGATGGCGTGGATACAGGATTCGACGCTGTGACCCTCTGTGTGTAGAGACAAAACCGCAAAAGCGGGGGCCGATTGCCTCCTTCCGGCAGAAGGAGGCCCCTTTATTTTAAAACTGATGAGTATAAGAAATGAGTTGCTGCATCATCCCCGGTAATAAAATCTATTGAGCTGCAGGCTTTTCCAATGCCGTGCCATTACGCATGACAGCATACATTGTGCTCAAAAATTTTTTATTTGACAGTGTTTTGGAATTGAACTAGAATTCTTAGATAGTACCGAAGTAGATAAAATTTTAGCAACTAAGAGGGAGGCCTTTGTGGGCTTCCCTATTTTTCTTGTCTAAGGCAGGGGATTCGAGGCTGTGGTATTATTGCTTTTCTGGCTGGGCAGTATTTTTTGTACTGTTGCCGCCCTGTTGCCGCTGGTGTCTTTGCGCCAAGGGCGTTTTGTCAGAAAAGCAGCATTATGGCTGCTGCTGGGCGGGGTGGCAGAACTCACCTCTGTTGCATTATACGCTGTTCTGAATGCCGCTGATTTCAATCTCGGTGAACTCCACATAACACAGGCGCTGGCTTTAGCCTTTCATCTGGATAACCTTTCCGGGTTTTTTATTATCATTATCGGCACGGTTTCTATCTGCACAGTAATCTATTCGATGAGTTACATAGAACACTACGGCAACACCGCCAGAGCCCGAATCCTCACGTCGTTTCTGGCAGTTTTTATCCTGACAATGATACTGGTGGTGGCATCCGCCAATACATTCAGCTTCCTGTTCTTCTGGGAACTCATGTCGCTTTTCTCATTTTTTATGGTGATGTTTGACAGAGAAAAAGAGGAAACGCAAAAAGCAGGCTTTTTCTACTTCGCCATGACTCAACTGGGGACGGTATTTCTTTTCCTGGGATTCCTGTTTTTATACAGGTTCACCGGCTCCTTTAACATCGAAGCGGCGCAGGACATACCGCAATGGGGAAAAGGGCTGGTTTTCGTTGCGTTATTTATAGGGTTCGGCACCAAAGCGGGCGTTATGCCGTTTCACAAGTGGTTGCCTTATGCCCACTCAGCCAGCCCGTCTAACGTGTCAGCCCTGATGTCAGGCGTCATGCTCAAGGTAGCCATCTACGGACTGGTACGCTTCATGCTGGATGTATGCTGCCCGGACTTATGGTGGGGCGTGCTGCTGCTGATCTTCGGCGCCGTCACAGCTCTTCTGGGCATCATCTATGCATTCAAGGAAAGCGACCTGAAAAAGTTGCTGGCCTATTGCAGTATCGAGAATATAGGCATTATCATCTCCGGCCTTGGCCTATACATAATATTTACTGTTTACGGATTACCGATACAGGCCGACCTTTGCCTTTTCGGGGCGCTGTTTCATTCACTTAATCATGCTTTAATCAAAAGTTCCCTTTTCATGACTGCGGGTTCAGTAATACAGGCCACCAACACGCGTAACATGGAAAAAATGGGCGGTTTATCCAGAAGAATGCCTGTCACGTCTGTGATTTTTCTAACGGGTGCCTGTGCTATTACGGCATTGCCGCCTTTGAACGGCTTTGCCAGTGAGATAATGCTTTTCCAGGCTTACCTGGGCGCATCCTCTCTTGATAATTCGCTTCTGGCAACGCTCCTTATTGCCGGGTTGGCCGCCCTTGCCCTAACAAGTGCGTTGGCGGCTGCGAGTTTTGCCAAGACATTCGGGATAGTCTTCCTGGCAAGGCCGCGCTCGGAGGCTGCCCGTGGAGCACATGAAGCTCCATTCTCCATGCTGCTGGCCCCAGGCATTTTAGCGGCGCTGTGTGTCATCCTGGGTGTCTTCTCCTACCAGATACTGGATAAGGCCAGAAGCGGCCTGCCTGTACCCAACATGCTGCCTGTCGGTATTATTCTGGGGCTTGTCTCTGCTCTGGCTCTGCTCATAATAAAATTATTAAAGGCACCTGTCAGAAAGGCTAAAACATGGGGCTGCGGCATTACTGAGCAAACGCCGCACATGGAATACACCGCGAGCGGGTTTTCTGAGCCTGTTCTTACCGTATTAAAGCCGGTGTTCCGCACAAAAAAAGTATTTCAGCAGGAGTTCAGCGACAGCTATCGTTCTATCATCAAGAGCGCCGGCGGTAAAATAACCACGCTGAAATTCTTCGAGGAACGCATCTATCTTCCGGTAGCACGCTTTTTCACAAGAGTGGGGGATTTTATATCTGCGTTACATAATGTTGATATGGATGCGCTCATACTATATTCCTTCGTAGCCATCGTTGTAGTAATCGCCGGGGTGTCGTTGTGGATATAATCGCGAACACAGCGCTGTATGTTTTTCTTAATTCGCTTTTCGTGCTGGCCGCAGCGCCGTTGTTTCTCGGACTGATAAAGAAGGTCAAAGCGCTGATGCAGGGACGCAGAGGCCCACCGCTTGTGCAGCAATACTACCATTTGCGCAAACTGTTCAGCAAGGAGATAATTTATTCGGAAGATGCATCCTTTATAACGCGCATCAGCCCATATCTCAATATTGTTTTCATACTCGTTGCTGCGCTGTTCGTTCCCATGCTGTTTATTCCCCAGACTGAATATTTCAGCAACATCATCCTGTTTTTTTATCTTATGATCATGGCCCGGTTCTTTTTAGTTCTCGGAGGCATGGATGCGGGCAGCACCTTCGGCGGCATAGGAAGCTCGCGCGAGATGATGATCTCATCCGTCATCGAGCCGGTTACCATCATGTCCTGTGCCGCGCTGGCTTTTGTGCTGAAAACAACCAGCATTCCCCATATGTTCAGCACGCTGCTGGAAGGTTCTGTTTTCAGCTACCCGACATTGATACTGGTGGGAATCTCTCTTTTTATTATCCTCATTGTGGAGTCCGCGCGTGTGCCCGTGGATAACCCGGAGACCCATCTTGAGCTAACCATGGTTCATGAAGCGATGCTGCTTGAACAGAGCGGCCCCAAACTGGCGCTTATGGAACTTTCTTCCGGCGTGAAACAGGTGGCGTTGATGGCACTGCTGATAAATATCACTTTTCCGTGGGGACTGGCCAGCGGAACAGGCGCAGTTTCTTTGCTGGTTGCGCTGATAAGCATAATTATTAAAATGAGCCTCATGGCTATAACTGTGGGTATCTTCGAATCGCTGCTGGCTAAAATAAGACTTTTCCGTCTGCCGGATTTTTTTATACTGGCATTTTTCCTGTCGTTTATAACCATTGTGTTTGAGATGTTGATATGATAGACACCAATTTTTACAGCGAAATCATCGAAATATTCTTTGTGCTTATTCTGACCACTACGGGTTTTATTGTTACACAAAGGTCATTGCGCTCTCTTTTCAGCGTGTATTCCATTCAGTCGGTTATTCTGGCGCTTATCGCTCTTGTTTTATACATCGAGCATGGCACGATCAGCCTGCTTTTCATCGCGCTGTTAACGCTGGTCATCAAAGCTCTCGTAATCCCCGCATTTTTGCGGCGAACGCTGGTGGTTATGCCGGTCAAGCGGGATATGGAATTTCGTTATCTGACGCCGGCCAGTTCCATTATATTGAGTGCCCTGCTGTTATTTATTGTTTATGTATCTTTTTCAAATGTGCCGGGGGAGTTGTTCGCCGACCGGCTGTTTCTGCTCGGCGGAGTAATAGGCGTGGCGCTCTCGCTTATGGGCATGATGGTGATTTTCAGCCGCAGGAAGGTTGTCAGCAAAATCGTGGGATATCTGACCATGGAGAACGGAGTGCTGCTGTTCGGGCTTTTCATCGCTGAAATGCCATTCATCGTTGAAGTGCTGATTGTCATCGACCTGCTCATGCTAATAGTGCTGTCAACGGTAATGGCTTTCGGCATCGATTCCAGCATTGAAGCCTTCCACCGCAAGCTGACTCAACTGGGTTTGGATTTCGAGGAATAGATGCTTACTTTCATTGCCATAGCAATTATTGCCATCCCGTCTTTGATAGGGGTGTTTTTCTACGCTCTTGGAAAACACCGACTGGGAAGGGAAAACCGCTTTCTGAACATTTTCGCGGTCTTTCAGGCTGCGCTCTATATGTGTCTGGCATTATATATGATTGCCGTTTTCAAATTGCCGCTTGGTTTTCTACAAAACGACTATTTCTACATCGATACGCTGTCGCTTCTGGAGATTGCGATTACCAGCCTGGTTTTCCTGCTGGCGGCAATCTATTCCCGCGGATATATTTCCAGTCTGGTAGAGACAGGGGAGATAGACGGCTCTATTTTACGGTTTTTTTACGCTGCCTTTTGCTGCCTCGAACTCGTGCTGGTGCTGGCCTTTTCCTCCAACAATCTGGCATTGCTGTGGATATTCGCTGAACTCAGCACCATTCTTTCGGCAGCGCTTATCGTAACTCTCAAGGCCAGGGAAAATATTATCGCCGCCCTTAAATATATCTTTGTGGCTTCGACAGCCATGCTCTTTTCTTTCGTAGGGATTATCATTCTCTATGCCGTGAGCCGCAGCGCAATTGACGGCGGCAGTCTGAACTGGAGCGAGCTTTTCGCTTCTGCCTCGCAAATGGATCCCCGTTTATTCTTTTTTGCTTTTGTGTTCCTGTTTCTGGGTTTTGCCGCCAAGGCCGGCGTGGCGCCTTTTCACACCTGGGTGCCGACAGCGTATGTGCGGGCTCCTTCTGCCGTGGCTGTAGTATCAGGCACGGTATTAAACCTGGGGCTGTATTCAATAATCCGCCTTTACACCATAGGCCATGCTGCGGGAGCATCCCGGCTACTCATGGTTTTCCTGTTCATTTTCGGGATATTCAGCATCGCTGTTGCCGCTTTCAGCATGCTCAAACGTACCAATACCAAAAAGATTATCGCCTTTTCGGGCGTGGAAAGCGCGGGGCTGCTGCTGATAGCCGTCGGGCTGGGTTCTTCCATATCCCTTTACTGGGCGCTGTTCTACACATTGGGGTACACACTGATAAAATCACTGCTCTTCTTCTGCGCGGGAGTATTTCACAGGCAGTATAAAAGCAACAAGTATTCCGAGGTCAGGGATGCCTTTAAATTACAGCCGCTGGCCAGTTGGGGGCTGATATTGGGCAGCGCCGCCGCCATAGGCACTCCTCTATTCCCCGTTTTCCTGGCTAAATGGAATATACTGGCCGAGCTGTCAAAGCAATCTGTCCTCATACTTGCCAGTGGTCTTTTATTACTTACGCTTGTGGCCATCGGTCTGACCCGCTTTTTCATCCGTTTATTCAGCCAGGAGGGAAACGGAGAAGTACCCGCCTTTCGCGTGCCATGGAGCATGAAACTGCCCGTTATCACGGTGCTGATAATACTTGTTATACTCGGATTACATATTCCGGGATGGCTGGACGACACATTGAACAGTATTGTGTCTTCGCTTGGGATATAAGAAATGCAAACAATAATTGCGGACATCGAAAATCAATACCAGGCTGAAAGAATGCCTGAAAAATATCCTCCGGCAGGGGGGATATATCTGAAAGTTAAATCCGAACTGCTACCTGAAATACTGGAGGCATTGTTCGTGGGCAAAGAGTTTATACTGGCCGCGCTTTTCGCCGTAGAGAACTTTTTAGACAGCGGCATAAGCCTGCTGTATGTTTTCGAACAGCGCGGAGACCCGCATTTCCTGATTCTGGTTACCAGACTTGAAGCCCCGCAGGCCATATCTATTACCGGATATTTTCCTAACGCCTGCTATTTTGAAAGGGAAATAACCGATGGTTTCGGAATCGAATTCAGCGGGGCTTTCGATAAGCGCCGGCTTTTCCTGCACGATATATATCCCGCCAGGTTTCATCCATTGTTGAAATCCTTTAAAAACGGGCCGCTCGATATAGCGCAAATGTCTCCAGCCAGTGAGGGCTACACTTTCCGCGAATGCAGCGGCGAAGGGATATATCAGATACCTGTCGGGCCAGTGCACGCGGGCATCATAGAGCCGGGACATTTCCGTTTCAGCGTAATGGGGGATACGATATTCAATCTGGAAATCCGCCATTTTTACAAGCATCGCGGGCTGGAAAAACTGGCCGAGGGAAAAACAGTTTCGGAATGTGCGGCCATCGCCGAAGCTGTGAGCGGGGATGAAAGCGCCTCCAACGCCGCGGCTTTTGCCATGGCGGTCGAGGGAATAAGCGGGCAGCCAATACCTCCGCGCGCATGGCAAATCCGCACGATTCTTATGGAACTGGAACGTGTCTATTCACATCTTGGAGATCTTGCCGGCATGTCGCTGGATGTGGCTTATCCCCTGGGAGCAACCCCGTTTTTTAATCTGCGCGAAGAAGTGCTGCGTCATAATGCCGCATTGACAGGTTCACGATTCAACAAAGGCATTATCATTCCGGGGGGGTTAAAGCACGATGTTCCTGAAACCGAACTGGCTGCGCTTGCCGATTATACCTGCAGTTTTCTAAACCGCTTAGAAGAAGCGGTGCACGACATAACTTCTTCAGGATGGGTGATTGACCGCTTCGAGACTACAGGATCAATAGGCAAACATCTGGTCGCGCCTCTCAATCTCAGCGGCCCGACAGCACGCGCTTCCGGAGCGACGATAGACACGCGTATCGATCACCCCTATGGCATTTACAACCAGTTGGGCGTCGAAGAATATCCCAGGCAGGAAGGCGATGTGCTTGCGCGTTTCCATGTAAAGGCGGATGAAACAAAAAACTCCATACGCCTGATTCAGGAGGTGCTTGAGCGAACAACCTCAGGACCTTTATTCGCAGAGTGCAAAAATACGGATGGGTATGGACTGTCTGTAGTAGAAGCTGCGCGCGGACAGAATTTACACTGGCTCTTTATCAAAAACGGCAGAATCGAACGCTATAAGATACGGACTGCCTCTTTTTGTAACTGGCCGGCTATTGAGCATGCCGTAATGGGGAACATAGTGGCGGATTTCCCCCTGATCAACAAGAGTTTGAACCTGTCTTACGCCGGGAATGATTTATGATTTCGACTATCTGGAAAAATGTTTTTGGGAAAAAGAAGGCGCAGGGTGTTGATACGCGATGCGCGGAATTCGAAAACATCGGTCTTGCATTGAAACGTGATATAGATGCTGTGTTCGGACGCGCGCTTGCTATCCGCGAACTGGATTCGGGCAGCGATAATGCCACAGAAATAGAACTTAACAACCTTTCCACTCCATACTATGATATAGAGCGTTTTGGAATCACCTTCGTAGCCTCCCCGCGTCATGCCGATGTCATAGCCGTTACCGGCGCAGTCACGCTCAATATGGCAGAGGCAGTTAAAAAGACTTTCGAAGCCATGCCTCAACCCGGTCTGGTTATAGCAATTGGCGACGATGCCTGCGACGGCGGGATTCTCAAAGGGAGCTACGCCGTATTGGGCGGAGCAGATAAAATACTTCCCGTGAATATTAAGATACCGGGTAATCCACCTGCTCCGGAGGATATTATGCGCGGGTTAGCGTCGCTGATGGCTTCGTTAAGAAACAGGGTATAAATCTGTCTGCGGTCTTTTGATAACTGCGGACTAGAAATGTAGCGACAATGGTGGGCGGTATAGGATTCGAACCTATGACCCTCTGCGTGTAAAGCAGATGCTCTAACCAGCTGAGCTAACCGCCCCAATTCGTGCCCATTTTACGCTATTTCCCGACGCTTGTAAAATTGCGCATCCTGTTTTGCCGTCATCCGGCGATGATTCCGCCGCTCTTTTGCGGCTACGTTCATTCATTAAAGACTTCCATGATTCTTTATCCGTCGACGAAAGGTTTCTCAACCCCTGGTGAATAACACTCAGTGGTTTCGGTGTCGGCTAAACTTTCCCCATATCCAATGAAATTCCTTTTTCCATTCTGACGGATTTTTAGAAAAAAGTTAATTAAAACGTGCTCACTTACGCACAAAACATGTTATAAAATGTCATTACTTGCGCAAAAATTCCGGCAGTGTCACGTAAAGCAGGGAAAATTAATCACCAGCAGTTTTCCATTTTCAAATCCGTAATAGCATCAAGACAGGTTTATCCTTCCACACGATATTCAGAAATTCTCTCTTATCAATATCGCTATCCTTCCTGCCGATAGTTACCGT
>CAYRSY010000021.1:7571-10977 GCA_964427105.1 uncultured Dehalococcoidales bacterium | reverse complement strand
AGGGGGATCTGCAATTCCAGGGGAACTGGCACGCGAAATTGTGCTTTTCCGCGGTGGGCATCCTACACGTCTCCACGCTACGAAGCCTACGGTTTCAGGCCGTTCGTGCCGCAGGTGCGCCGCGAGCAGGAGCTTGAGTTCTTGAAAGACCAGGCGAAGGTATTGAAAGACGAACTGAAACAATTGGAATCTGAAATAGAGATATTATCGGCCAGGAAGAAAGAATAAGGAGTTAGATATGAAAATCGCAATTTCTGCTACCGGCAAAACACTGGATTCAGAGGTAGATCCTCGTTTCGGGAGATGCCAATATTTTATCGTCGCTGATATGGAAACGGATGATTTCGAAGCCCTGGATAATTCCAGCGCCGCAGCTTCCGGCGGGGCCGGTATCTCGGCAGCCCAAATGATCGTCAAAAAGGGCGTTGAGGCTGTTCTTACCGGCAACTGTGGTCCAAATGCGCATCAGGTATTCTCATCTGCCAGGCTCAAGGTAATAACCGGCGTCTCCGGAAAAATAAAGGATGCCATCGCTGAATATAAACACGGCACCTATTCGGCAGCACAGCAAGCCAATGTCCCCGACCATTACGGTATGGGCGGAAAGACTGGTATAGGTAAAGGCGGCGGCAGGGGTATGGGACGGGGAATGAACAGTTAATTTCTGAATAAGAAACATATAATCTCAGGAGGTATAAATATGCCTGGAAGAGATAGAACCGGACCGCCAGGAGGCGGCGGAACAGGCCAAGTGAGAGATATCGTAAGAGGCAATGTTGGGCAGAGACGGATGAGAGGCAATCGCTCTGGAGCGGATCCCCGTGGAGAATGTCTTTGCCCGAATTGCGGGGCACGCATCTCACATCAAGCAGGCCATCCATGCTATAACCTGAGTTATCCTGAATGCGAAGCAAAGATGGTGAGAGGTTAAGAGGATACAATGATAATATCCATTGCGAGTGGTAAGGGGGGAACAGGCAAGACTCTGATAGCTACAAGCCTTGCCCTTTCCCTAAAGGACACCCACAATGTGCAGATTCTTGACTGTGATGTGGAAGAGCCTAACGACCATATTTTCATGAAACCGTATATTACCCGCAGTGAAGCAGTTTCAATACCTGTGCCTAAAATAGACGAAGAGAACTGCAACCACTGTGGCAAATGCGCCGAGGTATGCGCCTACCGTGCCATCGCCGTCCTGGGAGAATATGTTCTTATATTCCCGGAACTCTGTCATGGTTGCGGCGCCTGCAGCTACCTTTGTCCTGAGAAGGCAATATCCGAAGCGCCACATGAGATAGGATTGATAGAAACAGGCCATGCCAACGGCGTTGTCTTTGGTCATGGAAAGCTTTCTATCGGGCAGGCAATGGCACCGCCGGTTATCAGAAAGGTAAAAGAGCTTATTGATAAAGATAGCATGGTAATTATTGACGCTTCCCCGGGGACATCGTGCCCGGTGGTGGAGGCCATCAAGGGCAGCGATTTCTGCCTGCTGGTAACCGAGCCGACGCCATTCGGTTTGAACGACCTGATGCTGGCGGTGGAGACGGTACGGCAACTCGGGATACCCTGCGGTATTGCGCTCAACCGCGCTGGCGTAGGCGACGGCAAGACAGAGGAATACTGCGACAAGGAGAATATTCCTATATTACTGACGATTCCCCTGGATACAAATATCGCCAGCTTCTATTCACAAGGCGTCCCTCTGGTGGATGGCATGCCTGATTATAAGAAAGACTTTATCAAATTGTACGAAAAAATTGAAGAGGTGGTAAGTGAAAGAAGTAGTCATTCTCAGCGGTAAGGGAGGAACCGGTAAGACCAGTATCGTTGGCTCATTCGCCGCTATTGCCCATAGTAAAGTGATGGCCGATTGCGACGTAGACGCCGCTGATCTGCATCTTTTACTCAATCCTGCAATAAAAGAGACAAATGAGTTTCGCAGCGGGCAGGTCGCCGTCATCGATAAGGACAAGTGCACCAAATGTGGGCTATGCCAGGAAGTATGCCGCTTTAATGCCATCAAAGACTACACTGTTGACTCTGTCTCTTGCGAAGGCTGCGGCTTCTGCTCTCATATCTGCCCTGTTGACGCAATTAATATGAACGAATGTAAAGCGGGAAACTGGTTTATTTCCGATACTAAACACGGCCCCCTGGTACACGCGCGCCTGGGAATAGCACAGGAAAACTCCGGCAAGCTGGTAGCGCTGGTCAGGCAACAGGCCAAAAAACTCGCCGAGAAGAACGGGGCTGATTATATTATCAGTGACGGGCCTCCCGGCATCGGCTGCCCGGTCATATCTTCTTTATCCGGAGTCAATCTGGCGCTTATCGTCACCGAGCCAACGCTTTCGGGCATGCATGACATGGAAAGGGTGCTCGGTGTCTGCACGCATTTTAGAGTTCCCACTATAGTTTGTATCAACAAGCATGACCTGAATGATAAAAATACCACAGCCATTCATGATTACTGCCGTGAAAATGGAATTGAAGTAGCGGCTATGATTCCTTTCGACAAAATAGTTATCGAAGCAATGGTTAAGGGCATATCTATTGTGGAATACTCCGATGGTAAAGTAGCAGAGGAAATCAAGCGGTTATGGCACATTATTGACAAAAAACTACAGGGATGACCAGAGGCTAATGATTGCTTGTGAATAAGAGGAACGGAACAATATATCTGAACCATATATACCATAAATATAACAGCGGCATCATGAGTTGAAATTAGCGGCTATGATTCATTATGGTCTTCGTATCAGATCTTAACATAATAATTGGTCAGTGCCTGCATGCCAGCATCCAGACTTTTTTGCATGGAATGGACATCAAGTACAATTCGCATGGGCGCTCCTTTGATAGCGGCTTTCCCCACCAAATCCTTAATCTCAGCTACCGGAAATGTCACTTTGTTCCAATCAAAGCATTTTCGCCCGCATATTTCACTAGCCTTGGACAATAACAATAATCCACAGATACGGGTTAAGCTGGAGCTCTTTTTAAGATCGAAGCTAAATTGCTCATCAAAACTCAAATAATTACTTATTATCTGGTCCAGATCGCCGCCGAAAATATTAGAGAGAAGCTTTATATTGACTTCAGGAGGAACAATGGCTGAGTTGCCCTCAGGAGGGTTGTTACTGAGCCAGCGATAAAGTTGACCAAGCAGTATGACAGAGAAAAACTGGCTGAGTTCTACGGCAATGGATTCACTGCCTTCCCCCCAAAATTCTTTTATTGATTTACATGTATTAACCACTGCTTCAGCGGCAACAGTTCCCCCCATAATCAGAGCTTGCGCAAAACGTATGTCGTTAGTATCGGCTTTTAGTGTATTTAATCTTGTGACAGCGTTTTGCCAGACATTTTCAAATATCTGAATGCTATTGTTTTCATCAAC
>CAYRSY010000021.1:2189-7471 GCA_964427105.1 uncultured Dehalococcoidales bacterium | reverse complement strand
GAAGCGCAGTGCACGTGATCCTCAGGCAAGCCACCCAGCGTCTCAATTATATTTTCGGGGAAAATCTCTTTTGCCTCATCGATGGTCTTACCTTTGGCCATATCGGTTGTTGCGCTACCGCAGGCAATGCTTGGCCCACAACCATCAGTCATGAAGGTTGCGTTTACAACTATTCCATTCTCAACTTGCACCCACATCATCATCATATCCCCACACGTGCCGTCATTTACTGCAAAACCGTTGTGATATGGGATATCGTCCATGTTGCGCGGATTCTTGATATGATCGATAAGTGCAGCCGAAGGCCGAAAATCGGGAACGCCGGCCGCAGATTCACCCGACTCGCTAGTGTTCACCATTTCCAGGTTCCCTTCTAATTATTTTTTATTAAGATAGCGCAACAAGCATATTATTTACAAGTTGTTCACTGATATCCGGACTGTATTCTTCAATACGGCCTTCGTCACAAATTTTCGCCAGCTTGGGATCGATTGGTATTTCAGCCAGCAGAGGAGCACCCGCAGCCAGAGCCAATTCTTCACCACGTCCGGGGCCAAAAACTTCCATACGCTGCTTGGTATCTTCCAGATACAGATAACTCATATTCTCCACTACGCCCAGGATGCGGCTATTCGTCATCTTGGCCATGCTCACAGCCTTCTTTACGATCATCGTAGCTAATTCCTGAGGAGTAGATACAATAACCAAACCTGAAATAGGAAGTTTTTGAATGACAGTCAAGGGCGCATCCGAAGTGCCCGGCGGCAGATCAACAATCAGATAGTCCAGATTGCCCCAGAAGCACTCCTCCCAAAACTGGGTGATGGTGTTTGCAATCATCGGGCCTCGCCAGATTACGGCGTCATCCTCATTTTCCAGAACAAGGTTGACAGACATAACGGCGATGCCAGATGTCGTCATAACAGGGAAAATGCCCTCCTGACAACCTGCAGGCTTCTCTTTCAGCCCAAACATACGCGGAATGCTGGGGCCGGTGATGTCGGCGTCCAATATACCCACGCTGAAACCGCGCCGTTTTAAACCTGAGGCTAACAACCCGCTCACAAGCGATTTGCCAACCCCACCCTTGCCGCTCATCACAGCTATGATATATCTAATCTGGTTAATCTCAGCCGGTTTGCTTTTAACATAAGTCACTTCGACTTTTTCCACCCCGGGCAGTTCCCCTGTACGTTTTCCCACCTGAATCCTGAGCAGGTCCTGCGCCAGTTCATTCAGCCACAACTGCGCCAGTTCAAGACTGACGCTGCCGCCGCTGAATGTCACAGAGCGCAGCATATTAAGGCTGCCCACACTGCGCGTAACGCCGGGAACGCTCAGGGCATCCACTGCCTGCCGAATTTCCTGTTCGTTCGTCATTCTATAAAACTCTGCGAGGGATTAATGACATTCCCCGTGATGATCTCCATGCCCGTGCGAATGGTCACAGGGAGCATCTCCGTGATCACATGCGTTCTGGCCACTGACGAGCGTGCTGTTCAGATGAGCCAGTACTGCTTTTTCGGGATCGGTTTCGGTAACCCCCAATACTACCTCTATGCCATTATGCTCGAGGGCTGCGCGGGGTGAAAACCCCATACCGCCGGCCAGTACCACCTTAACCCCGCGTTCCGCCATCAGCGTAGGCAAACTGCTGCAGTTTTGGATAACCACAGGTACATTTTCTTTGGAGATTATACTGCCGTTCTCAGCCTCTATTAGCGCAAATGCCGTGGATCCCCCAAAGTGCTGCGACAGCTGTCCATTAGCAGTAGGTATTCCGTATTTCATTTTTCTCCTCCAATATTTATTTTTTATTTAATGTCCGTTAAAGCATAATCTTTCAAGCCCAAGCAAGGCAGATACCCCTGATCCGGTTATGCCAAAGTTGATAAGAGGTTTCCCTTCAACTGTAGATGTCCGGTAGAGGGTATCGAAGCTGTCGTTGCTCAGGGTACTGCTGGTTGCCAGAATAACATCACAGGTTTTTATAATGTCGATATTGTCAGTAGCGCCATTGTCAATACGGCAGCCGTACTTCACCATGCCTATATTATTGGGGCTGAGATCGCTACAGCGTACGTTATCCGCGCCAAAAACATTTACCAGATTTTCCAGTATGGCTGGCTGCAACCCAATCAGACCGACTTTGATTTTACTAAAGCGTTTCAAAAGCTCTTCAGCGATTCTTGCCGCGCATTGTTCCGGTTCTTCGTCTTTGCAATGGCGCACCCTGTCGGCCAGCCCCAGATGGCAGGTAACGGCATTAAGGGTGGAGATAAATATGGCCCTGTTTCCTGATTCCGTAAGGGGAAGCTCCAGCACATCCTTCAAACTTCCTTCAAAAGCCTGCGGTTTGTCGGTAAAGGCCTGCCCGTAGCCGTCACGGAATTTGGCCTCAACGATGATTTCCTTACCGGTAAGAATAGGATAATCCTGCCGGATAGGGGTGCCGATAGCCTGCCGAGGCGACAGCGGCTTTATCTCAACCTTGATATGCTCCTGCATCAGGTTATTCTCCTGTGCGATACGACTGAATTCCTGCTTGGCCTGTTCCAGGATGGGCAATTCCTCCAACGCATTTCTCCTTATGTATTACTGCAATGTAGACATCTCTAAACAGCCTTGTTTTTAAACATGGTAAGTAATCGAACCCCTTGAATCTGGCGGAAACTCGCCCCCTGGCTGACGCACTTCAATGCCGCATCAACATCAACAACTTTTACCCCGCATGCCGCATCTATGCCATAATCAAAAACCAGCGGCGACATTGGCGTGGTGTCTCCCAGCATAAGGACGAAAGCATCTTTTCGGCAAAGTTCCAGCAGGTGCTCTATGGTATGATTGGTAAAAGAGGTACCGGTTATGCCGACCACATCGGCCTGCGGCAATATGTTATCGGCTTCCTGCTCGACAAAATCGCCATCCTGAGTGTTCTTTTCGATTACCCACAACTGCCCGACTCGCTCTTTCAACGCCGGTATGAAAGGAAAATGGCCGATGATGGCAACCTTTTTGCCTTTGCCCTTTTCAGCTAATATCTCGGAGGCATTGACAGCCACGCAGGCAGATTCATCAAACTGTATTAAAGAGTTGATGGCGGCCATGCCGATGGCGGCTTCCATCAATTTATCAGAATTAGACATTTCAGCCAGTTCACGCAGTGTTTTTTCCAGCAGCTTACCTGGCTGGCGCATATGAGGGCCTTCCTGCTTGAATGCATCGCGAGAGAGGGTCGAGGCCAGACCGCATTCCCGGCTCACCACCCCGCTATGGAATACACCCAGACGAATATCACTTACACAGGTGTTAAAATCCAGGCTGCTCAGGACATCATCCAGTATTTTCATAAATTATCCGTTTTCAACATCATCTGGCATAGCCTCACAGGGAATGTCGATACCATTTCCAGCAACGTCGTCTGCCGGGCTGCGAGGAGTATTTATGTTTCTAACATTATCCGAATTCGTCATCGCATGGCGTTTGCGGCAGCATACTCTCTGAGCATTTATTTGAAAATTGCCGCCCTCGATTTTTATGGCTTTGCCATTGAGCAGGGCATCTGACACTTTTTTGCGAGCCGACGAAAGAATGCGCTGGAAGGTAGGGCGGGATACGCCCATGTTGACAGCACCCTCTACCTGATCAAGACCTTCAAGGTCTTTCAGCCTTAGCGCCTCGACTTCTTCCACCGATAGACAAACGCTACTTAAGAACCCGCAAGGTATGCCGGCAGGTTTAAAATAAGTAACATCCGGCAGGGATGAAACCACACGGCATTTCGTAGGTCTAACCATATATTTAGCTTTGACAAGTGAACATATGCCCATTATAATATACTTTATATAAATAGTTGTCAATCTTGTCCTGATTGGCTTATCATTGAAAAAACTATTGCACCAGCAAGTATTTCCCTGCTGTTTTTGACAAGATTATAACTGCTGGTGCGATTTAGTAGTTCCAACAGAAAGAAGGGGAATTATATTATGGCAAAATGTCCCTTTGAAGGAGACGGAATCATCCTTTTCAAAGACGTAGCCGATGCTATGAAGGGGGAAAAGGGTATCAGGGCAGGAGGTTACAGGGTGAAATTAATCGCCCCTCCGTTGAGAATGCGCACAGGTTGTGATCTTGCTTTAGAGATTAATCTTTCAGAGCAGCTTGGAATAGAACGGCTTCTGAGGGATAAAGATATTGCATACACTCAAATCGTACCGATTAAGGAAAATACTTCACAAATATGCGAAATTGTAAAAGTTACCGATTTTGATAAATGGTTTATGGTCAAGTCCGGAAATATGAAATTATCTTTTAGAAAGTCTGACGGGCTGATTGTCAATATTTCTGGTGGAGGATGCCCCGATATTCCTTACCTGAATTCCGAGATGGTGGACAAGACACTTTTACAATGTCCGAAACCCAATAGCATAGGATACACGCTTTGCGCTGTAATGTTGCAGCGTGCTCTTGAAGAAGCAATCACCCTTTTTAAAGGAGTCAATTAACAGTATGTTGTTATTATTCGGAACCATTCCAGATAAAAACCTGCCTGTCGTCTATGGCCCCGTAAGGCAAGAGGGCAACTATCTAATCACAGGTGATTACCGTTTACCTCGCACACAGGGAACAGGAGCGATGATCTCTGCGGCACTGGTTATAACCACTTATCTCAAACTGGAACCACCTAATATCCTTGTTGCAGGGGATGTCGGGAATGGTAATGGAACAAGAGAAATATATGAATACCTAAACACGAATATGGATGCTCTTTCGCCAAAGGTATTAACGATGCACTACAGTCAACCAATGATGGCTGTTATGCGCGAAATTATTGAGGGTATGAAATCAAGGACTAAAAAACCATTCCTTATCGCAGATGCCGCAGCGATGTACACGGCAAAGGCAGCCGGATTGGCGCAAGAATTCGATATTTTTACCCCTGACTCAACAGAAATAGCTTTCCTGGCAGATCCCAAGGCAACTCATCCGGCTTACATATCGCATCACTTGTTTGACTGCGACTCCTCAAAAATTCCGCAGCAGATCATGGAAGCTTACGCCTTGAAAAGCGCAGCGAAGATGCTAATTGTAAAGGGACGGAAAGATTACATCGCTGAAAATGGTGAGATCTTGAATGTCGTTGATGAACCGGATGTGCCTGTACTGGAGGCTATCGGGGGCACAGGTGATACTATTACAGGACTGGTTTCCGCCTTGATTTACGCAGGTATGGATCCCATGGTTGCGGCATTCCTGGCCTGCCGGACTAATCGGAAAGCGGG
>CAYRSY010000021.1:0-2089 GCA_964427105.1 uncultured Dehalococcoidales bacterium | reverse complement strand
ATCAAGCCATTCTTTCACGGCTAAGTTCGTTCGTTAATGACTTCCATCATTATTTATCCGGCAACAAGAGGGTTTGCAACACCTGCGAATAACACTCCGGTGTTTCGGCATTGTTTAGACTCTCTTCGTATCCGGTGAAAGTCTCTTTACATTCTGTCGATTTTTTTGAAAAAGCTTGATTTGTAACGTTACATTCTCAGTGAGATAATAGCGGCACATGCAAAGTCCCGCGTGGTTTGAATATGCCAAAATCCACTAATGAAACGCCGCATCTTGAACTGAACGTTCAGTTCAGGCGCGCTCTCGAGCTTATGGAACATAGCGGGAAGTGCGTATTTATTACCGGCCGGGCCGGCACGGGTAAATCCACCCTGCTGGAACATTTCAGGAATATCACCAAACAGCAGATAGCGGTACTGGCGCCTACCGGTGTGGCTGCATTAAACGTCCACGGGCAAACAATTCATTCGTTTTTTGGATTTAAACCCGGGATTACCCTGGAAAAGGTACGCAGGCTCCGTTCCCCCAGCCAGATGGAGATCTACAACAAGCTGGACATCGTTGTCATTGACGAGGTGTCGATGGTGCGGGCGGATCTTCTCGATTGCGCGGACCGTTTCCTGCGTTTGAACGGGCCCGATAACAGCCTCCCCTTCGGCGGTATCAGGCTGGTTTTTATAGGCGATTTGTACCAGTTGCCTCCGGTAGTGACCGGCGCAGAGAAAGAGGCTTTCGAAAGCTGCTATGAAACCCCGTATTTCTACAGCGCATCCGTTTTCCAGAAACTCGACATGGATTTTGTCGAACTCGAGAAAGTATATCGCCAGCACGACACGAAATTTATAGAATTGCTGAATTCCATACGCAACAAATCCGTTACCAAAGAGGGGCTTGATTTACTTAATTCCCGTTATCAGCCGGATTTCGAACCGCCGGATGGTGATTTCTACATTTATTTGACCACCACCAACCAGATGGCGCGGGAAATCAACGATATCCGCCTGGCTATGCTGGATTCCCCCCTGCATACATTCAGCGCCAGAATCAAAGGCGATTTCGGCAAAGAGTACCTGCCCACCGCAACCGACCTGCAGGTTAAAGCCGGGGCGCAGGTTATGATGCTGAACAACGATACAGGAGGACGATGGGTAAACGGTTCTGTCGGAAAAATAGTAGATATCGATCTGCGCGGGGATGAACCCGTTATCAAGGTAGAATTACAGGAAGGAGAAACGCATGATGTAACGCCCAATACCTGGGAGATATTCAAATTCTACGTTGATGAAGGCACGCTCCGCTCTGAAAGCATCGGCAGTTTCAGGCAATACCCGATGATGCTGGCCTGGGCGGTTACCATCCATAAAAGCCAGGGTAAAACCTTCGATAAAGTGGTAATTGATATAGGTCGCGGCGCTTTTACACACGGGCAAACATATGTTGCCCTTAGCCGCTGTACCAGTCTTGAAGGCATTGTTCTTAAGAAACCCATCCTGAACAAACACATCTGGGCGGACTACCGCATAAGGGGGTTTTTGGCAAAATACCAGTATGGTAAAGCTGAAAACGCCTGTCCCCCGGATGAGAAAGTGAAATTGATCAAGGCTGCATTACAGGCCGGAAATTTACTGGAAATAGTGTACCTCAGGCCGAATGATGAGAAATCGAAGAGAATCGTGCTTCCCCAGGCCATAGGTGAAATGGAATACCGGGGTAAAAAATACTCGGGCTTAAAAGCCTTCTGCACGATGAGGCAGGAGGAACGAACTTTCCGCATCGACAGAATACTGGAGATTAAAATAATCGAGCGGTAATAACCCTGATCCGCTCCAGAAGGATTACACCAAGCTGGCGGACACCCTCCCAAAAACGCATCTGTTTGGTCTTTATTAACCTGACCTAAAACCCAACCTGATTTTCGTCCGTCATCCGGCGTTGATTTTATCTTCTACACCGATGTTTTCTCACAACGGCAATCTCTTATAGCAAAAACCCCGCGTTAAGTGTTATTATCGTCATAGCCTGACAATCTGTTTAAAAACACTTTCCTGGAGAGACAAAAATGTATAACAAACCTCAATCCGTCAGTTAC
>CAYRSY010000020.1:0-20494 GCA_964427105.1 uncultured Dehalococcoidales bacterium | reverse complement strand
TGACTGCACGAGCATCCGGCTGTTTGCTCTACCGTAGAGGCACGCTGCGCGTGCCTATGTCCCCGCCCTTCTACAACCTTGATTTTGACTGCACGAGCATTCGGCGGATGAAGTTCTGTAGTGGCACGGCGTGCCGTGCAATCTCTTGTCATGTTGAAAGCTATAACACATGCCCCAAGCATCCCGGCGGGTGAAAAACTCTCATTCCGGCAATACGTCCCGATGTAATCGGGACTCGCAACGACCCTTTTTTATTTTTCCTCTCCCTTGATGGGAGAGGTAGGTGAGGGTGAGAGTATAATTCCAGACATATGTAAGCGATATTCTAGTCTGACGTTGGTATTGTATTCTTCTCCCCTGTAAAGAGGAGAAATAAGAGAATGTCAGAACGCCTTATTCCCTCACCCCTCCCCTCGCTATCCTCGGACAGCAATCTTTCGCCGCCTCCACCAGCAGCGCCATGCTCATAAGCAGGTCGTCGTGCCCGCGCTCCGGCTCGACGAAGAAGTTCATGCTTCGGTTGGCGCGGTAGCAGCGTTTTGCCAATTCCATCTCGCGCCAGAATTCCGCGTATTCCGCGGAGCCGTCCGCTGCATACATTCTCAGCCGCCCTGAGCCTGCCGCTGCCAGCAGGTTGAAGCCCAGTTCGCTCTTGGATTGCGCCGTGAAAACAAAGGGCTTTATTTTCGCTCCCAGTGCCTTGCGCAGGAAAGAGACCACCGGCTGTCCCAGTCCCGTGGCGTCAACCACAATGCGCTGGCAGCGCCACACGCGTCCCAGCACATCCACCAGCGTCTGGAACAGCTCTGTGTGCTTCCTGCCTGTCCAGTAGTAATGCTCGACGATATTCAGCACGGGTTCCTGCATGCCTGCCTCGAAATACGTTTCCGCTATGGTGAGCGCTGTCGAATCCTGCTGTCTGTTGACAGCTTTCAGCATTGCCTCATCTGTTGCTTCGCCTGCCAGGTCGAGCCCTGCGATATAATTTTTTCCTTTCTGCGGCAGACGCAGGCGCGGGTGGTCTCCCTGAAGCTGCGCCCTTTGCTGCGGACTGAACAGCCCCCCTCCCCCCTCTACCGTCAGCAGGCGGTACTGGGTAAGAAAAAGAGGGTGGTCTTCCCCCAGCCGCGCCCTCTCTCCCTCCGCGTAGGCCAGATAATCTGGATTGTGAGCCGCAACTGCCTGCCAGTCGTAGCGGAAGTGGCGTTTGATGCCGTCCCTGCGCTCCAGTTCGAGGTTCGCCTGTTTTATTTCTTCCAGCAGCGTGGAGCTGTCCCAGGTAGTGCCGTAGTGCACGGTGGTTACGTTGGTGGTGGCGCCCATAGGTTTGAACTCTTTACTGTTGTGTTTGTTATTGAAGGCGTAGCAATGGTAACTTCTATGTCCCATGTCCCGTCACCGAAAGCTAATACCCTGACACCAAAAGCCTCCAGTATTCGGCGCCAATCAGAATTGGTCGCACTATCTAACTTCTCTTTCATGTTACGAATCATAACTTCAATCCGTTCAGACGCGACTTGGGTTTGTTCGACATTTGCACGCTTATTTTTGCAGCGTGCAATTTCATCGCTTAAATAATCCCGCCGAGCCATAATCAATATTTTTTCCTGCTCAAAAGCTACTCTTGTCAACTGTCTAGCCATTTTGCGCTCGTAACTTATAGTTTCTTGATACTGCCTTTCCAGATCAACAATGGTTTTTGTGATATCTATGGCAGTATCAGCTTTTATTTTCGCAAGTTTACCGGACTCGGCAAGGTAGTGTTCGGGATTTTCAATAAATTTACGAATACGTGTCTTAACATCCTCTTCAACTTCTGAGCAGGAAAGTGCTTTTGCCTGACAGCGTTTGCCATATGGTTGTGACCAGCTGGCACTACAGACATAACCTGGTTTCTGTCGAGTTCTTTGAACACCATAGTAATGGCGATGGCATAATTGACAGTCTATAAGCCCACGGAGCAGATAATCATGGTGTGCGTTACGGCTTGCTCTCGCTATGTTTGCCTTCAGACGTTCCTGAATAGATTGGTACTGCTGCCATGTTATCAATGGCTTATCTACTAGGTCGTTGAGCCAGTGCCATTCGTTTTCTGGTTTGAGGCGGGCACTAGTCTTCCCGTATGTGTTTTTACGTCTAGATTTGGATTCGATGCGCTCATATTTAAGCGTTGCCACGCGGCCTGCATAAATTGGATTAGTTAAGATGGCTCTGATGCTACTGGGTGCCCAAGTTAAGTGACCTTTCGGACTCGGAAGACCTCTCTTCTGAAGGTCTTTGCCGATTGCTTTAAGAGTATAACCTTGCTGTCCTAGGTTAAGAATCAGGCGGGCTGTATCAGCATCCTGAGTAAGCACAGCTTTATTATTTTTCCACTCATAACCAAACGGCCTAGCCATCGTAGGGGGCAGACCTCTCTGCAACGCTCTATCTCGAAGACCAACTTTCGCACCTAACTGAGTACGAATGACTGCTGCCTCCTTGCCCCAAGTCGAAATATATTCGACCAGTTCGCCTTCTTTACCTTCGAGAAGCGGGGAGTTCTTAGCTAGCACTTGAACATTATGCCTTTTACATTCGGTAAGCACAAAAAGCTTGTGATTAGGATTACCACCCAAGCGGTCAGAATGGAAAACACCGATGGCCTTAATCTTCTCTTTTTGCACCAAGTCTAGAAGATGTTGGGCTTCCGGACAATCTATTAAGTTCAAACTAGACCATGTAACACGTAAGATGAACTCATCAGGAACAACATACTGTTGCTTTTCTAGCCAATCCTTGACCTCATTTACCTGACTGTCTAGAGAGGTCTCTGCCTGTCCTTGAGTGCTCACCCGAGCCCAAATAGCAGCAATTTTAATATCGGTCATACTTCACCTCGTAAAAGCCATTCCCAGACGTTATCCTGTGCTTCAGCATTTGCATCACTTGCGTTTGATAACACTATCGGCATGTCCTGGGGCAGTCCCAGCGAATCTCTATAAAGCACTGGGTCGTAGCTAAAACCGATGGGGTCTGCTTTATCTTGGCTTAGATAACCAAGTTCAACTGCTGCGTCTGTCCATCCACCTGTTCTACCCTTGTTTTCGGCAACGGCTTGCCACCAATCATGGAAAAACGGGGTAGGCTCAAGACGATTTTCTTTGACTGTCCACACCGGGTCTTGTAGCAGTTCAAAGTCTTTTCTGGTTAATTTATGATTACGATTCAACTAGGTTCCTCCTTGTCCAGTCCGGGTTCTTGTCCCGTGTCACTTATAACTCATAATTTTTTAGTAAAAAATCCTTCAGGTCATCTTCCCTGATGTAGACCTTTCCCCCTGGGCCTTTTCTATAGCTTCTGAGCCCATCGCGGCTAATCCACAGACGGACAGTATTAGGATGAAAACCGTGTAGCTCTGCGACTTCCGCGATTGAAAAAGCACGGATTGGGTTTTCTATGTGCCTGCGTCTTCTGTGCATATCACTTGCCATGATTATCTCCAAAGTGAGGTAGTATTGTCAACAATATTCATGCGTATACTTCATAATTGATGTGCCTATAATTCATATAATATAATACGGCACTTATAATGTCAAGATTTGTGCCTACGGTGGTTCAAACTACGCATGCAATAAATCAGACACACCTGTCACTCAATAGCCTTACTGGCATCCTAATGATGCTGTTCGGGGTGGCTTGGCGGTGTTTGCGCGTGCTCTCAGCTAGATAAACTCTTGGGGTAGGGGTGGCGGTTGCCGAAGGCAACAATACAAGGATGGTTTCCTTCTGTCCACCACATACCTGCCTAGAATTAACACGGTTATGGGTATCTGCGATTAGACAAAGTACGCATGTGCTTGCGATATTTTCCGCTTTATCCCCATGCATTTCACGAAGAAGACAGCATATTTTTAAATTGTTTAGGGAAAAATGCGGTTCCTACAATCCAGATTTAAGGTGCCATCGGGTGGGGCTAATATGAAATGATTGATTGTAAAAAGGGGCTATGAATTCTCAACATGGTGGCAGCGAAAGTCGTTGACACTTTTGTAATTATGAAATTAGCCAGATAATGAATGGGAGAGAGAGCCATTGTCAGTTTCCCAGAATAAGTATGTCCCGGCTACTTTTAGTCCTTTAACCAAAGCAGCTACTTCAACATCAGATGCAGGACAAAGCCAGTTCTCAATTTTTGATAAAGCGGGGCTGTAAATAGCATTCCATGCCTTCAAATGTCATGGCCATGTCATTAGCCGTATATCAAGCCAGATAATATCTTACACTTCACATATTTTGTAAGATTATTTACCATTCAAATCACAAGATTCTTCGCCAACAGCAAGAGCAAGGTCATTGACACCTTGTTGCCTGCCATTCAGGTACCACAACAAATCATACACACAGACAGCGCTGGATAGCCCGTGTGTCATCGTACTGGTGCTGGTAAGGCTGGTGCGAGTGATCCTCATATGCCTTCAGCCGGATAAATCCTAAAATAATGGTATGAAGATTTCAAATAAATATGCATTTATTTTAATTCAGGGTAAGACTGGTGTGGCGGTGTTTGTGCGTGCCCTTAGCGTGACAAACTCAGGGGTTGGCGGTGGTGGGGCGTGGGTGTGGCGTTAATGCCCTTTTTCGTTTTCTCCAAATAACCAACCGGCAGTGACTCCTAACGCTTTAGTTATAATTGCGACCTCCACATCAGTCACTTCATGAGTACCAGACTCAATTCGTGATACAGCAGCCTGATCCCATTGTAATCCTAACGTCTGAAGTCTTGCCGCCAGATCTACTTGAGTTATCCGAGGCTTTGATATTTCTCGAGCAAGTCTTACTCGTTCACCGATTATATTCTTAGTTCCCATCAGTAGAATTCTAAGTAAACTCTCTTTAGAAAATATGTTGTACATGACATATTTTATGATATAATCAACATATACGGAGTTTTCTCAGAAGGTACATGCGTTTTTTAAAACAAATAATACGAGGGATAGCTATGTCTATAAATGTTGGTAACAAGAAAGATAGCGCAGCTACTCAAAGAGATCAATCGGCAAATAACAATACAAAAGGCTATCTAATAGCTGTTGACAACAAGCACAATATCATGCTTTACAAAGCAGATGTTCAGATTGCATGGTTTTCGGCACAGTTGAGCGGAAAGACAGCCATGACATTTATAAGATTGATTATGCTATTTGAAAATATGGGAACGAAATTATAGCCTTAATATATTTATAATTAGTTCCCGGGAAGACTATAAACAGAGTCGGCGTAAATTATAAATTATAAGAGGCAAAAACGTCCAACCTGAATCGTGACTAGCGTTCATGCTTGTGGTTATTGATTGAAAAAACGAACCATTCTCACTTCATTGACAAGTTCCATACTTAGTTATACATTACTATTTGTTACTCCTCCCCTTTCTCCACTAAGAATGAGGTGAACAATGGCCGTTAAGTTTTCTAAATCTAGGAAGTCTAATTCTTCGATTGGTCACGATAAGGCTGTCTCTACCAAACAAATCAAGTCCAATACACGTTTGATTGCGCTTGATAATTTGTATCAACAATCATTAGATAGCAGCATCGATGCCATACGCATTATCAGCAAGGATTTTACAGTTCTTCGTATCAACAAGGCTTTTGCAGAAATGACCGGCGTAAACTCAATTGCATTAATCGGCAAAAAGTGCTGGGAGGTATTTCCCAGTCCCCTTTGCCACACATCAGACTGTCGCCTACAGCGCATTCTAACTGGAGAGAAAACGATTCGGATCGAGATAGAGCGTAAGAAGAAGAATGGCACTACTATTCCTTGTGTAGTATCCGCCTCACCATTAATCGACGAAATGGGTGAGCCCGCTGGGATTATCGAGCAATTCCGAGATATTACAGAACTTCGCCACAAAGAAGAGAAGATAAGAGAATCTGAAGATCGTTACCGAGCCTTAATAGAACTTGGTACCGAAGCTGGTGAAGCTATTATTATACTACAAGATATTGATGGAGAAGAAGGGATACAGACTTTTTTCAATGACCAATGGCCAAAGATCACTGGATATACCAAAAAGGAATTGCTCGGCACTTCTTTTTTCGGGTTGCTTCATCCCAACGATCGTAAGGCTTCTATTGAGCGACATCGCCAGAAAATGGCAGGGAAGACAGTTTCTGGTCTCTATGAAATGAAACTAATCCGTAAAGATGATGTTGAAATATTTATTGAACTAACTGGCGCTTATACAACTTACCAGGGCGATCGAGCAAATGTGATTTATTTAAGAGATATTACTAAACGAAAACAAATTGAAATGAATCTCGCTCTGTCAGAGAAGCAATATCAAACACTTTTTGAAAACGCCCCTATAAATCTTTGGGAAATGGATGTTTCTTACTTGAAATTATTCATTGACAAAATCAAATCACAAGGGGTTGGGGATTTAAAAGAATATTTTCTTTGCTATCCAGAAGATGCGATAGATTGCATGATTAATGACCGCACAATTAGAGTTAATAAATATACAGAAAAAATGATGGGGGGGATAGCCATTGGGAGCGCACAAGATGAAGCATATACCAGGTTAGAACTTGAAAAAAACATCGGGGATTATCTTGAAATGTTTATCGAGTTCGCTTTAAGTATATCGCAAGGAAAAACAAATCTAAGTCGCGAGGTTCCTATTAGAACTAGTCTAGGTCAGCTTAAATATATATTACAGCAAATATCTGTTGTGCCTGGTTATGAAGATACTTGGGGAAGAGTGATCGCCGCGGATATAGATATCACCGAACGTAAGATAATGGAGAATAAACTACGGCAATATCAGGACCATCTTGAGGATATTATCAAGGAACGCACTCTCGATTTGGAGCAATCCGTCCAAAGAGAGCAGGCTCTGCGTTGTGAGTTAGAATTAAAGATGAAACAGCGAATCGATTTTAACCGCATGCTCGTACATGAACTAAAGACTCCTCTAATGCCCCTATTGGTTACAAGTAGTATTCTTCTGAATGAACTAAAAGAAGAGCCTCATCACTCGATGATGGAAAATGTGAACCGCGGGGCAGTTTCCCTTTCACGCAGAGTTAATGAGCTCCTTGATATGGAAAAAGCAGAGGCTGGCATGTTATCAGTTACAATGGAAGAAGTAGATATCCAGTCATTATTACGACATGTTTTTGCTATTGTTAGCGCTCAGGCAAAAGAAAAAGAACAGATTCTTACCATGGATCTGCCGTCCGCCTTACCATCGGTGATGGGGGATTATGAAAGACTGCAGCAGGTATTGCTGAATCTGATTAGCAATGCTTTCAAATATACTCCTTATTCCGGCAGGATATCACTAAAGGCTAAAACTGATATGAAGAATATTGTGATAGAAGTTAAGGATAACGGGCCGGGTATTTCCAGGGAAAAACAACAGAAACTTTTTCAGCCTTATTATTATCTTGACGAGACTGAAAGTCACTTAAGCGGTTTTGGCATTGGTCTGGCTTTGTGCAAGCGTCTTATTGAATTACAGAATGGGAGAATATGGCTGGATAGCACTCCAGGCCGTGGTTCTACATTTAGTTTTTCATTGCCGGTCGTAAAGATATAAGGGATATAAAGTGAAGATTTTGATAATAGAAGATAATAGGGATACCGCTGACGCTTTAAAATACGCTTTTTCAGGAGGCTGGCCTGGTGTCAATATTTTATTGGCTTATGATGGTACGAGGGGAATCGACCTCATTAAAGCGGAATCTCCAGACATAGTTTTGCTGGACTTGGGACTGCCGGATATTGATGGCTTTGAGGTAATCAAGAAAACCAGGGGATTCTCTAAAGTTCCGATAATTGTGCTAACAGCGTTGGAAAATGAATCCGATATTGTGAAAGCTATAGAACTTGGAGCCGACGAATACTTCATCAAGCCTGTCGGTCAGATGGAAATAGTGGTTCGCATAAAAGCTCTCATGAGGCGGTTACAAAATCATTCCGCACATTCCCGGGAGTTAACCTTAGGCCCCTGGTGCTATAGTCCTGAGAAATGCAAACTCTTTAATGACTCTTATCAAATCAGTCTTACCACCACTGAAAACGCCATCCTGCAGATACTCAGCACTGAGGCAGACAAGGTCGTAACATATAGTGCTCTTGCGGAAGCAATCTGGGGGATTGACTATCCTGATTCGATAAATGCGGTCCGGATGCACATCAGCAGATTGCGTAAAAAAATGGAGAAAGATCCTGGTTACCCGCCGATAATTATAGCTAAAGTAGGCGTAGGCTATTATATGGAAAAATCGTAATTATTTTTCCTTACCCTACATCATGGCCGGAGCAGTTATCGCTCCGGCTTTTTTATTGGTAACAATATTGTTATTTCCCCATAATTGAATCGTTATATAACAAACATTTCTGCACTCATCCTCTGACATCCTCTTACGCTATTCTGTGAAGCATAAATCGTTATAGAAAGTTTTTATCATGATGGTATTAGTAGCATTGGGCGATGGTAACGTAAAGGATAGTGTCAGTCAAGCTTTAGAGATTGGTTACCCTAAGTGCAAAGTTGACTATACCAGCTCGAGCAAGCATTGTGTTGAGCTTATTAAAAACACTGTTCCGGATATTGTTATTTTAGATGCTTCGTTAAAAGACTCCGATGGCTACGATGTCATCAAGCAGATCCGTGACTTTTCAAATGTTCCCATATTGATGCTCTCTTACCAAAAGGATGAATCATGGGTGGTTAAAGCGTTGGAGTTGGGAGCGGATGAGTATGTGATAAAGCCTGTCCACTCTATGGAGATAATCGCCCGCATCAGAACTCTGTTGAAGCGAAGCCGTCTGAAAACTGAAGAGAAGATTGAATAATTGATTTATTCTCTCAGGTCCTGCCGTGTGAAATCAGGATGATGGGAATTTTTCTTTCGCACCAGCTTAAATGACTAATCTCCTCTGGTGTGGCAAGGCTTGGCTTCAATCGGGCTGAGCGGCAGGGCTTGAATAAAGAATTAGTTAAGGGACAGTAAGAATATGAAACAAACGATAATGAATGAACTCAAAGCAACTGCTGACCGCCAGAACATAATACACACCACCATCGCTATTCGGAAGGACACCAAGGAAAAGCTGAATAAAAATCGTGCTTCTGGCCAATGCTATGACGACTTTATCGATGACCTTATCGAATATTGGGAAAGGTACAGGATTGGCAGTTCGCTGTGCGGACCAGGGAAACCAATACATCGAGTTGAGGAGATATAACACTTATGAATGCCGGCGGATCCAGAATAACAGTATCGATAAGCAAAACTACCAAGACCAGAATGGATAAATGGCGAGCTCCCGGCCAGTGTTATGACTGCTTTGTATGCGAGATGGTAAGCCTGTGGGAAAGAATGCACAACTTCGATAGCAAGCGCGAAGTTAAGTCTGCGAGGCACAAGCATTAATCATATCTAAAGCTATCAATCCCTAGCTTGTATTAGCTGCTTTTACCAAATGAAGAATCGCAGAACTCCGAAATTAGAATTATAGATATTCCTAAAACATTATAGCTGTGTAATAACCAAAGGATACAAGGAGGTGAAAGTTAAAGAAAAATAGCATTGAATCGATTATAGCAGAATGAAAATAAATAAAGGAGAATTGAATGCCAAAGGAAGAAAAAAAGGGAACACTATCCCGCCGTGAGTTCCTGCGCAATGCAGGAATAATGGTTGGTGGAGCTACAGTCGGTTCTATGGCCATCCTTTCCGCTTGTAAGGGTGGAGAAACCGTCACCGAAACTAAAACTAACACCGAAACAGTTACCAAAACTGTAACCGGTCCAGGGACCACTGTTACAGTTACAGCAGCAACAGAAGCAGGGGAAGTTGCCGAAGCTATTATTACACTCGATATCAATGGGAACGATATGGGAGTTATGGTGAGGCCGAATTGGACTCTCCAGCAAGTGCTCAACGATAAGCTTGGACTTACTGGGGTCAAGGAATGGTGTGACGGCGGAGCCTGTGGTTCCTGCACAGTCATAATGGACGGCAGACCGGTTCTTTCTTGCATGATGCTGGCCATAGAGTGCACCGGCAAGAAAATTGAGACAGTTGAGGGTCTCGCGGCCGCCAACCACCCCATTATCGAGGCCTATAAGAACAATCATTGTATGCAGTGCGGTTATTGCACCCCAGGATTCATCATGACAGCCAAAGCCTTACTTGATAAGAAGGCAAATCCTACTGAAGATGAAATAATCAATGCCCTATCCGGCAACCTGTGTCGTTGTGCTACCTATCAACAGCATCCGCTAGCAGTTCTGGAAGCTGCTGCAAAACTAGGAGGTAAGTAAATATGGCTGCATCAGATTACAAATTTTGGTTAGGTAAAGGAACAGAAGATCTCAAAGCAGTCGGCGTGCGGGGAATACATCGCAGAGATGCTGACGACAAGGCAACCGGTAAAGCTATCTATGGTTCTGATGTTAAGCTCTCCGGCATGCTCTATGCCAGGGTATTGATGTGTCCTTACGCCCATGCCAAGATAAAGAGCCTTGACACCAGCGAAGCCGAAAAGCTCCCGGGCGTGCGAGCAGTTGTAAGATACGATGATCCTATGGTTCCGCAGCGGATTTTTAATCCCTGGGATCCTGATATGTCACCTTACTTGTATAATAATGTTTCGTATTCTATGCCCGTATATTCATTAGGTCCTGAAGCTTTTTATGAAGGTGCTCCGCTGGGAGTGGCTATAGCGGCAGATGACCTGGATATTGCCGATGAAGCGATGGAACTGGTCAAAGTAGAATGGGAAGTGCTGGATTTTGCCATTGATGTAGAGAAGGCGCTGGCACCCGGTGCACCGCGGGTTTACGAGCACGTGACAAGCTGGGACCCTAAAACTGTTTACGCTGTAAAAATTCCATTCAATGCCTCTGCTGGAACAGAAACTATTACTTATGCCGATGGTTGGGAAGGTGCAGCGAACGCCAATAATATTAAGTCCAAAATTACCTTTGCACTAACCGGAACCGATTTTGAAAAAGGCTTTGCAGAAGCAGATCAAACCCTTGAGTTTAGTTTCAACAAAACCGAAACCTGGGGGTTAAGTCCTGAGCCACTTTGTACTGTCGTTCGTTGGACAGATGATGGAATGTGCGAATTCTGGCAAGCAGGAGAAACTGTTCCCAAGCTATGGTTATATTCCAAGATGACCGGCATTCCCGCTAGTAAATTTTTGCCACATGAGCCTTATGCAGGAGGTCAGTTTGGTGGTTGGGATTTTTCTTGCATGTTCCCACAGTGCTGCCAGATTCCTGTCGGTGCCTTCCTATCTAAAAAGTCAGGCAGGCCTGTCAAGGTTGTTTTCCAACGCAAAGATGAACAGTTCAGTGAAATGGATGAAGGTATCTACAATATAAAAGTCGGTTTCAAAAAAGACGGAACTATTACCGCTGTTCAGGCTGATCACAAAATCGCGCAATGTGCTGAGGTACAGGTATTCGCGGATACTATGGGAGGAGGACATTTCATCAACGGCACCAAAATTCCTAATGTGGGGGGGACTTGTACCACGGTATTCCTGAATAAGCATGGTGCTGGCGCTTATCGCTGCGAACAACAAATCGATGCCAAGACAAAACAGCAGGTCTTCACGCGGGTTGCCGCCGCTCTTGGAGTAGACGAGGGTAAGATTCAGACCATGAATGATGGAGCAGATGGTAAAGATATATCCATCATTTCAAATTTCAGGAAGGAGAATCAAATCCCTGATATTGACAGTCTGGCCGTTGTACTTAAAGCTGGTAAGGATGCTGTTGGTTTTGATAGCAAGTTCCATGCTCCTGGCGCCAAAAAACTGACCAACGGTAAGTACCACGGAATGTGCATGTTCCCTAACCATGAGTTCAGCAACGGAGGTTCACCGACTCCTCCAGAGTATTATTCCAACCCTGCTATTTTAAGTGTAGCTGAGGGGAAGATTTATCTGACAGGTTATAGACCAGACTGCGGAGTGGATGGCAGAACAGGTTATTCGCGTATTATCGCCGAAACTCTTGGCATGAAACTTGAAGATGTGTTCTATGCACGTGCAAACGAAGAACAATCATCCAGACCTACGACAGAGTTAGGTGGTGGAGGAGGATCAATTGTCTTCACCTCTATATCGTGGACAATGGTAGCACTGTCCAGACTTTTAAAGTTGAAAATTCTTGCCACTGCTGCGGCGGTGCTGAACGTAAAGTCCGAAGATCTGGACATTGTAAACAGCAATATAGTTAGCAAGAATGATCCATCTAAAATACTAACCCCGGTAGAAGCTCTAGCTTACCCACTCAGTGGCATGGAAGCCTCATATAAAGAATTAAGTTCTGCAAACTATTTCTCAACATTGGGCATACCTACTCCAACTCCGGAACCCTGGGATATCAGCCGTTGCGTGAACATTGTGGAAGTTGAGGTTGATCCTGAAACCGGCGGGGTTGAAATAACCAACGCAGTCGCTGTAAACGATGTTGGCCAGGCAATTAGTCCTGAGACGGTTGAAGGTCAGATGTATGGCGCAGCCATTATGGGCTATTCCACAGGCGGCATCGAAGAGCAGATTTATGATCCCTCTACTGGCGTAAGGCTCAATCCCAACATGATTGACTATAAGATACTTACCATGGCAGATCTCCCCAAAGTTAAGACAATCATGATTCAAAGCCGGATGGGGTATGGACCTTATGGTAGTGCTGGAGTCGGGGAGGACAACGATACTTTCTGCAGCGCTATGACACCTTGCGCGGTCTTCAACGCCATCGGCAAGTGGGTCGATTATCCGCCAACGCCAGAGCGTGTACTTAAAGCGCTGGGCAAGGCTTAGGAGTAAGAAAATGAAAAGGTTTTTACACGTAGATGCGACCACTGTAGCCAAAGCTTCAGAGGCACTGGCAAAAGGCAAGGCGGTTGCCATTGCCGGCGGTACAGACATTCTGGGTACCCTTAAGGATAATCTCCTTCCCGACTACACTGATGTAGTGGTAAACTTAAAGACCATTCCCAGCCTCGACTATATCAAGGAAGAGGACGGCATGCTAAAGATCGGCGCTTTAACCCGTCTTCAGGACATTGCCGACAGCAGCATAGTGAAGAGCAAATATATCGCTCTGGCCGAAGCAGCCGATAAAACAGCCTCGGTCCACATCCGTGAAATGGGCACCATTGGCGGCAATATCTGCCAGCAGAACCGCTGCTGGTACTTCCGCTGCCCGGACAACAAGTTCAACTGCGTCCGCAAGGGCGGCAGCATGTGCTACGCCATGGCCGGCGACAACCGCTATCACTCCATTTTCGGCGCCGTCAAGGCATGCCTGGCTGTCAATCCTTCGGATACCGCTCCTGCGCTGGTAGCCCTCAATGCCAAGATCGTTACCAACAAGCGCACCATCGCCGCCGAAGAGTTCTGGGCTGTGACTGTTCCCGGGTCTACCATCCTTGAGGCCGGAGAAATCGTCACCGAGATCCATGTACCCACACCGGCGACTGGCGCCAAGAGCGCTTTCCTCAAGTTCACCATCCGTAAGACCATCGATTTCCCGATTGTAAACTGCGCTGTCATGATTTCCGGCACCGATGCCAGAATCTGCCTCAACGCTGTTTACAATACCCCCAAGCGGGTCACGGCAGCAGAGGACGCCATCAAGGGCAAGGCTATTGATGAGACCAATGCTGAAGCAGCCGGAGAAGCAGCTGTCACCGGAGCTATGGGTATGCCTGAGAACGGCAGCAACCCCGGCAACAAGTATAAGATTCAGATTGCCAAAACCCTGGTCAAGAGAACGATACTAGCCTGCAAGTAAAAATAACTTCTGTGTCTCAAAGTAAAAGAAAGTAATATTCCAGGGGGCGGGAACATAAGCAGGCTTCCCGCCCCTACCTGAATTGAACAATCTGATATCTTGAGGTGTTCGAATGAACTGGAAAACAGGCAACTATCGTATCTGGCTTTTTCGCGCTTTGGTATTAATCGTATGTACGCTTATGCTGATATCTTTCATTAAGCCATGGTGGATTGGCCGTTTTGGTGCAACAGGTAATGCAATATATATTTATGGCTGGGGACTTCGTCACAATCTGGCTTCACTCTCCAGCTATGTAGCAAAAGACGTAACACCAATCTGGCAGATAGTGCTTGCATGGATTTATGTCGGAGCGACTACTGGTTTGGTATTTTTTAGCACCTGGCTTAAAAAATGGAAGAGTTCGTTACTGCTTGGAATCATTGGATTGAGCTTTATAGCTTATGCTGCTGTAGCTATAAATATTGTTGTGGAAAATCGGCTGGCGGTTTTTAAGATCCCTTTAGAGGGATTTTCTTTACTCGGTCAATCAGTTAGTGTATACGCTGATTTACAGCCTGCGTACTATTTAGCTCTTATTACTGGCGGGAGTTTTGTTGTCTTAGCGCTTTTGTACTGGATTATTGTGGGAAAACGACAATAGACGCGGTTATATGATTGCCAGTATCCATTGATTATAAAAATACCTTTAAAAAATGTGAATTATTCTGAGTTTTTGCGATTCGTTTAACCTACGGGTATAGAATTAATTACACCGAATCTTTATTGAATAAGGAGCAATTGGAAACATGCCTTATTGCCAGAAATGTGGAAGTTCAGTTAGGATTGGAGCAACTTGTTGCGAGAACTGTGATACGGAATTAAATAGCAGTATAAGAGTAGTGCAAGATGAACAATTGAAACAAGCAACAAAACCTTCCCCATATTCAAAAGAAACTTGTCCTTATTGCAATGGTTCCGGACAAATTGCAGAGTCATTAAATATTGATACGCTAACAACTTGTTCTGTATGTGAGGGGCATGGCTATAATCTAATCCCATCTAATTATGAAAAATGTATCTTTTGTGAAGGTACGGGTTCAAAACATTTTGGGTATGGTACTTTTAATTCACGACGCCCAGACCCAGCATGTAAAGGTACGGGTTGGGTTTCTATGTGTAAATAGATTGTTCTCCAATTAGTTATTGCCGATAGAAATTTGGTTGTATTAACTCTGTTGCGTGGGCTTATTATAGAAAACGAAAATAGAGGAGGTACAGATGAACAATACAGATTGGGATAAACATAATATAATTTCCCGAAGAGATTTCATCAAGGATTCCAGCATGATTATTGGTGGGGCTATGCTGGCATCCTCTACGCTAACATCGTCATGTAAAACTACAAATACTTCTAGTGATACAAGCACTACAAGTGAACAATTTTATATTATCAATAATCAAGGAAGCACCAGCAAAGTGGCATTGGACCGTCTCTATTCTGATACGCATATCTGGGTCAAGAATCTTGGCGATAATGTAGTTCAGATAGGTGTGACAGACAAATTCCAAAAGCTAATGGGCAATTCGATTGAATGTTCGCTCTCTTTGCCCGGGACGATCATTAATATCGGTGAGAGCTTTGGCGCTGTTGGCGCTCGTAAATTTAACGCCGATCTTATTAGTCCAGTATCCGGTAAAGTAATTGAAACAAATCAGGATCTGATGGTATTTCCAGCTGTAGAACGTATAAATTTCGATCCATATTTTAACGGCTGGATGCTAAAAGTGAAATTAAGTAAACCAGCAGAATTAGATGAACTGCTGTCCCCCATGTACTATGCCTATCTCCAAACTCAAAATTGGATTGGCACTGTTCCCGAAATGCATTAATTATATATCCATATCATTAAATAGCTAAATAGAATGAAAAGAGTCTAAGAAAGTCTTTGCAAGTGTGTTAAGGAGAGGATGAAGTTCTGCCTATTTTACATTTTGGCCAACTATATCGGAATATAACCAAATCAATTGACCATAACAAATTTTATTGTAAACGTTCTAGCTATCGTACACTGAACTCCAGCTAAGAGGATTCGAACCATAAGACGGTATTTTGAAAATAGATTCTAAAGTACTGACTATGGAGCATCTCAAAGCACCAATAACTGAAAAATAGTATTTGTTTGAAATATATATCCCCACTCCACCCCACGAGTTTGTCTTGCAAAGGGCACGCGACAACGTACTGCCATCTATAGGTACAGACTATTCATCTATACTACAGCTTAATTCTTGAGACCGTCTGAGGATTCCATCTACTTCCAAAAGTACGATGCTTTTGCCTATACCTGCTGAGAATATCGCCACCAACTCTCCATTTTGACTCAGATACATTTGCCCTGAGTCATCCTTCTCCAGCGACATTCCAGCAGAAGTGTGTCTTGTTCTGAGAATGCCTTTTACTTCATCCATGTCTATCCCTTTATTTATTAAAACTTGATCTTGCTCAAATACCGTTCCCGTTTCTCCTGACTCCAATTTTCCATTCTCGAAATGTTGTTTAGCTTATCAGCCAGCTTTATCATCTTAGCTTCACGGCTTTTCAAATGCGGGAAGATGTAACCCTTGAATCTATGTTTTTCATGGGTAAGTTCCTTCACAAGGTCTGCGATACTCTGACCAAACCGTATTTGAAGTTCACGCCAAGTTACATCAGTATCTTCGATTGTGTCATGCAGATAAGCAGCAGCAATGACTTCGGGATCATTAGTAACCATACTGATAAGTTCAGCTACTTTGTGAACGTGTACCTCAAAATAATCCTTGCCTATATCGTCAACCTGTCCCTGATGTTTCTTTCGGGCAAATTCAGCCGCTCTGTTTATGATTGAATCTTCCATCCTATCCTCCTAAATATTAAAATACATGCGCAGCAGTGTATCCTGCAACTCTTTTTTCTTCTGTGCGCTTCGCATTATTTCGCTTCCTTCACCTGCTAACCATTTTACCAGCACATGGGTGACTAAAACCGCCATAGGCACCTTGAGACTCATTGAAATCAGTTTATAGGTCAGTTTAAGGTCTTTTTGTACCCATATACCCCAGACTATGCGTTTCTGGTTGTGCTTTACTGTGTGTATGACGTTCATTTACGCCTGCTATTTAAAACGCGTTTAAAAATTCGTGAAACGGTACATTAAATGTCATAAAATCATTGATATTTGATACTTTTCACACAAGATTGAGACTTCTATATATGCCCAATCCTGCGCTGTTGGTCTACTCGTCGGTTGGATTGTCTTCGATGTTCTCGGCATCGTCAACCAAGTCATCGTATATCTGGGCTGGCACACGGATTGCATCGGGATCAACCCCAATACGGCTTAACTCTTCAACCAGTTGCTTTAATGTCGGCATTAGTGATCACCTCCTCTCCTTATTTAATTTGATTGTATAACAGCTTAATTTCTGTGAGAGAAACTGTGGATGTATCTGCGTTTACGCATTTTTGCCCTTAAAGGCTCACAGGCAAGGCAGTATTCCTTTGGCCTGCCCAATCTGACCTCTTGTGGCTCTGGCAAAACGGTGCCGCAGATTTTGCAGGTTTGTTCTTCAATAGCTGCAAGTTCGGCCTGATGCTCCTTTTTCTCCTTCAAGCGTTCATAGTTCAACACGCCAAGAATGATTACTATGTCTGCCTGACTGAAGTAGCCGTATCGTTTTATCAGCCCACATTCAACCATCAGGCGCACATCAGCAGTCGTTATGCGCCAATAGTCACTGGCTACAGTATTGTTGAATTCTGCTGCGAATTCTTCGGGGTTCCTTGCTAACAGCTTCATTTACATTCATCTCCTCATCAATTCAATGACTCCTGCAAACACCTACACATGCCTCAATCATGTTTTGACTCTTCTGCAAGCAACTACACATACCTCACACTTCAATAAATTTATTAATAAATTTAAAATGTTTGTGTGTTATTGTTTGCAGACATAGCCTAACGTCAGATGCTTATGTGTAAATGTTTGCAGCAATCACGTTTTCAAGTCACTCGCTTGTGTATTTTTGTCTGCAATTACCCTATCTGAATGGTCGACTCTATAACGCCATTGCTTTCTCGTGCGACTTTCAGCAATTTGAGATGGCCGACATGATAGTAAACAGTGCGTTCTGGTAATCCTATGGCTTTCGCTAACTCAGGCACCGTTTTGGGTGCTTGGATAAGACTTTTAAGAATTTTAGACCTTATCGACGGAAGGCAATCCCATGCCAGACGATGGATATAAGGTAAATAATCCTCAATGCCTACAAGTTGTAAGCCAGCTACCACTCGAACAAACCCTTGTGCTATATCTGTTCCAAGTTCAGGATCAGGTATCGATATTATATGTCCAGCTTTATTCTCTTGAATCGGTGACCTCGCAAGTGCGACAGTATCTGCAATTTTGGCTATAACCCGAAGTTCACACTCAGACAATCCATAGCCACCCGTGGTTGCCTCTTCTCTAGCCCTGGTCATTAAGGAAGCAACATCGACGGACAATTCTGCCCGAATATCCTGCATAAAAGGGTTGTTATTGGCCGCCCGGTATGCCATTTCTTCCCGGTCACCGGGTATCCAACGCAAATCAATGAACCGTTCACCCAGTAAACCTTCAAGGTTACGTTGCTGTTCTATGAATGGGGTACTGGCTGCTATCCAGTCGAATTTTGCCTCCTGTTGCAGATGCCCCTCAGGGCTGCCAAAATCGGATGTGAAACTGCCGTCTTTGATCCCCCGAAGCAACCCAAGTATTTCATTCTTGGTATCCGGTCGCGTCGTTAGCAAGGCAGCAAAATCTTTGGTGATGACAAGTTTGCCGTTGATACGGGTGAGCACCTTGGGACCATTTTTTAACCCACCACGAAGGGCTGCGGGGGTCATTGCCTCCATGTATTCACAATCGGGGTTGTGTGTGGCTATTGCCTGTAGTAGTTCGGTTTTTCCTGAACGGGGAGGACCGATGATAACAATCCATAACATCTCTCCGGGTAAGTAGTGTGCTGCTGCAATAGCTAATATAAGATGAATACCCATCCAGTCTTTTATTTCGTAGTGTGCTCGTAGTGTTGTTTCCACCTGATCCAATGTTTCCTGCATCGGGGTGATTTCAAGTTCAAAATCTTTTCGTGTTAAGCGCATCTTATTTCTCCTGAAATTAAATTTGACTTATATTATTTCGACTGCAAATCTGATGAGTGACCATTTAGTGTGTTAATGGCTATTTTCTCCCTCCTTCATTTTTACGATGCCATCGGTCAGCATTGGCGAAGCTAATCACCGCTAGCACAATGGAAGCTATCAACATCAGGACATGCCATCCTTTCATCAGCATGTCATCGGTACTGACAATCTGGTAAATATTGAAACCTGCCAGTATCAGACAGCAAATACCGAGGATGACACCTGCTTTTATGCTTTTCATACGACCTCCTTCCAGTTAATAAGCACTGTCAGGGCTTCCTTCGGACGCCACATACCGTTTTTGATTTCTTCTTGCTACTGGGGGCTATGTATTTACACTCCCAGCAATTGCGATATTGACGAGTAGGTACGGGGATTGCTTTTTCATCAATAGCATGGTGGATTCTTGGAGGAGTGAGCGAATCTTTCCGGCAACGAAAGCCTTTTACCTTATCGGGCATGGGATGCCTCTTTGCCAAGATGAAGGGTAAATTTGTTTAAATTATGATTTAAACAGTTTGGAGTATTTTTCCTTGCTGACATCCTGGCTTTCGTCTATTTCCAGCAGTATATGCGCCGTGTTGCCCACCACGCTGGCGGATTCGTCCGCCGAAAGAAAAATGGCGCGCGCGTTCACAAGACGTAGGGTGTTTCTGTTTTCTATAGCGTAATGGGATTTGAACCCGGAGCCGTCCATGCGATCTCTAAGGCGTGTCAGCGAAATCAGCGCCTGCGGCATGAATGTCGGTGCGCATTTTATGATGTTCCAGTTTTTTACGCAGTGATATGAGAGCAGCACAGCCTCGATTTGCGCCGAAAGCTCGTTTTTACCACCCTGCCGCGCTATCTCAACCGAAAAAGTTAATCCTTTGTGATTTAAAACACTATCTGTTACCGCCGCCTCGATTTCTTTTTGATAAGGACGCATTTCATCGTTTGTCAAGGAGATTGTATAATCCTGCCCCTATCGGAAAGGCAGCTCCTTTTAGTGTATTGAGTATTGCCTCTATCAGCCCGTCCTTGTCGTCTTTGCCTACCTGATAGCGCGTGACCAGCAGGCGGGAGATCATTCCTATCGCTCTGATTATCAAATCGGTGTTATCCTTGTCGTGGCGCAGGATGCTCATTACCTTGGTGCGCAGCAGAGCTATTTCCTGATCCAGTCCCATCTGGTTTAGCGCCTCGTCGTAGTCTTTTTGTTCTTCTTCGTCCAGCATGCGGGAATAAAAGCCGTGCACGCGGGCGTTCTGGTTGCCCGGCTGTCCGCCGCGGTGCCGTTTGATTTTTACCTCACAGGTATCTCCGTTCGTATTTTCCATATTCATATCCTCCTTGTTATCGCGATACAGGATGATAATAGCACAAATGTTCTAATGAATATAGGTGTTTTTGTCGTTTTTATCCGCCGTTGCGCCTGCCCGTAGGGACACAGCGTGCTGTGTCCCATGTTTCCGCCATTCTGAAACTCTGATGTT
>CAYRSY010000019.1:9863-20839 GCA_964427105.1 uncultured Dehalococcoidales bacterium | reverse complement strand
GTTGCGTTGATATGAGTAAATTCTCTCATTGTTTTCCTCCTATGCCTTTCCCAGTGCCTTGAGAATATCGCCGGGGAGCACGGGATTCTTGTTCACGTTGATACCCAGTGCATTACAGACGGCAGTATTGACAAGCCCTCTGGTGATAGTGCCGGTGGGTTCGCCCGAGCCTACATTGCCATAGACGCCCTCGTCCAGAGCGATTTCTTTGGCGAGAACAGTGGGGAAGGCTGTATCGTTCATGAGCGCGTACTTGTAATCGCACAGGTTATCGTTCAATCTGCTCCCGGTGCCATCGTCGTAGATGTTCTCTTCCATTATGTTGGGACCCAGACCCATGTAGTAGCCGCCGTACATCTGGCCTTCGCAGGCCTCGGGGCGGATCATCTGGCCGAAGTCATTGACGCATACTACCTTGGTGACGTCGATTTTACCGGTTTCGGGATCGACCTCTACCTCGCAGAAATGCGCCTGGAAGCAGTTGTAGGGCACTTCCATAGCGCCGGGGCCTACTGTAGCATCAACAGAACCGATCAACGGGAAGGTGGCACAGCCTAAAGCCGAGCACAATTCGGCAACTGTTTTGGTCTGGGTGGGATCGGCTTTTACAAAGACCGTATTGTTCTTTATATCCAGCTCTTCAGCCGTAACGCCGAATTTTGGGGCAACCAGGTTCAGCACCTTGCTTTTGACCTGTTGAGCTACCATCTGGATAAGGGGAGCGTTGGCGGCGCATCCGAAGGAGCCGCCGGGGCTCTTGGCAGCATGAAGGTCTGTATTGGTGATAGGATAATGCACCTTGTCAACCGTGAAGCCCAGCTCTTCGGCAGCGATCATTATGTAGGTGGTATGAGCCGATACGCCGACGTCCGAAGTGGCGCTGGAGAGCGTGGCAGAGCCGTCAAAGTCCAGAGCTAAACCAAAGCTGCCGAACTGGCTGCCGCCGCCGCCGGAGTGCCACATATGGCTGTAGGTAAAGCCTACGCCGTGCATTTTGCCGTTGGCAAGTTTCTTGGTTCCGGGCAGATGCCATTTCTCGTCCCAGCCAAAGGCTTCTTTACCAGCCTTAACAACTTCTTCAAAGCTGTTGGTGGCGCAGTTGCCGTTCTTGAGAGCCACCTGCACCAGGTCCAAACCCAGCTTGTCAGCTACCAATTGGTTTAATTTGGTATGGATGTAGCCGGACTGATTCTTTTCACAGCGGAAGGATGTGGCGCAGGTCTTGCTGGTCAAGGCATACCTGTTGTCGGTTTCGATGTTAGGTGTTTTGAGGACTTCCCGGATCATATCCGCAGGCTTGGCTCCTCCGACCACTACCCAAATGAAACCTTCGCCTTCCACGCCGGAGTCACCCAGTTCGACGATAGCGGGATCAAGACTTACAGCCGTGATAGTTCCGTCGTTTTTGGCGCCTATCTTCATATGGCATCTCAGTCCAGCGTCTTCTCTTCCTGATCCATCCTCACTTCGGCTTTGCAGGAAGATAAGGGGAGCACCGACTTTCTTGGCCAGTACGGCCACTGCCACGAAGACATGTTCCAGAGAGATTTTCCCTCCGAACGTGCCGCCCTGGAAGGTATTGTGAATCTTGACATGGCTGGTAGGTATGCCCAGCATCCTGGGGATCAGCAGTCTGTCGCCCTGCGCCATGGGGCCTTCGGTGCCGGGGGTCTGTGAATGCGACCAGATATTGAGTTCCGTTCCATCAGCTCCCCATTCGAAAACGTATGCGCGGGGCTCTGAACCGGCGTGATAACCCTTTTTGTATTCGATGTCTTCTTCCCATACGACATCGGCCTCGGCGAATCCTGCATCAAGGTCATGTTCTTTGATCAGTTCATCGCCGCCCATAAAAGCGGAGAGCCACGAGGTGTAATTGTTGCTTTCCGGGAAATGCTCAGGGTATAGAACCTCCGCGCCGGCAGCTATGGATTCTTCCATATCCATGTAATGGGTCAGAACTTCCCATTCCACCTCGACCAGTTTTACCGCTTCGTCAGCAATCTGAATGGTATCTGCAGCAATGATGCAGCCGATAGGGCCGCCCTCATGCCATGATTCCCCCATCAGCATTTCAGGATTGACGCTGTTGACGATTTCGGGATCGTCATATCTGAGAATGCCGCGAACGCCGGGATAGGCGGCTGCCTTGGAGGTATCCATGCTCTTGATTTTGGCATGGCCGTACGGATTCCTCAGAGCCTTGCCGAAAAGCATGCCCGGGCGTCTTATATCACGTGTATATTGAGCGGTTCCGGCAGCTTTTACCAGGCCGTATCTGCGGGGAGTTCCGTATTTGCCGATGATATTATATTCTTTCCTGGTGGCTATTATGTTTTTTCTGTCAGCCATTTTATGAACCTCCTAATTTGCTGGCGGCTTCGAGTATGGCGGGAATATGCTGGGGATAAGTGCCGCAGCGGCAAAGATTGCCGGCCAGGGCTTCCCTGATTTCCGCTTCGGTGGGGTTCGGATGCCTGTCAAGCAGAGCCTTGGCGGTGGTGACAAAACCGGGAGTGCAGAAACCGCACTGCATGCATTCGTGATCTATGTAGGATTGGATGAGCGGATGGTTGGATTTAGCGAGGCCTTCGGCGGTCTCGATGACAACGCCATCGCACTCGATAGCCAGCATCATGCAGGTAAGCGCCGGTTTGCCGTCAACAACAACAGTGCAGGTGCCGCAGGCGCCGTAACCGGTGCACATATCTTTGATGGACATGAAACCGAGCACATCGTGCAGCAAGTACTGCAAAGACCATCCCGGATTGACGGCAACGGTGTATTCCTCGTTATTGATAGTCATGCTGATGGTTTTAGGCATACCTGCGGCGGTAATGTTGGCATCGCCGCCGGCGGTAACGGTCGTGGTAACGGTTTTGCCGCCGGAAGTCACGGTAACAGTGCTGCCGGCGCCAGCTGTTTTGGTAACAGTCTCGGTGACTGTCTTGGTATCGCCGCCGCAGGCGCTCATGATTGCCATCGAGCCTATGGTGGCGCCGCCGACTACCAGGCCGGCGTCTTTAAGGAACTCTCTTCTGGATATTTTACTGACATTTTCTTTTTCTTCAGCCATTCGAATCTCCTTATATTTTTATGTTGATAAACTACCCGTAGCTTTATATATTTCTCTTTCTATATCACCCCCTTATCCACTTAACTTCAAACTATATTTTTATGGATATTTACATAACACCGATACACAGTTTTTTCAGGATGTATAACAAGATTTTTTTAACAACAAAACGCGGGCGTTAAGATTCAGCGGAAACTTTATTTCCGGCGGATGCTGATTTTCGAGTGATATTGCCGGGGTGCATTCTTTCCCATAGCTCGACCATCTGAAGCAGAAACCCGTCATAACACTGTCCGGGAGCACGCCAATTGTCCATCCTGGCTTTAGTTTCCAGGCAGATAGAAACAGTGGTTCTTGAATCGGAATTGCTCATATAGTTTTATCTGTCCATTTCATGGCGTATGGGTTTCCCCGGCCCGCAGAGAGAGCTGCCTATACGGTATCTCTCCCAGTAATCTACGAGTTCGCTTATGAACCCGTCGTAGCACTGGCCGGGAGCGCGATTGTTATTCAGCCTTTCCCTGGTATCTTTCTGAATGGCAATAGTGGTGTGGAGGGCAACGTTCATATCGCCAGCGGCGGGAATAGCAGTTTCTGGATTCTCTTTACTTATCTGTTTCATATACTTCGCGTCCTGAAATTATTACTTTTTCATATACCGGATTTCTGGACTAACCAGGAAACTTTTTGTATTGAGCAACTTGAATTCGGCGGATTAAGGAAGGCAGCCGCACCTCCAGCTTTCTAAATCGAATTATATAAGTCAAAACATAAAATAGTTATAAATTCCTGACATTCAAGTTTCCGGCGGGCGTAATAATCATAATTACGAACGGTTTTAGATTCCGGTATATTTTCATGAATTTCGGTTATCATTGACAGACACCCGGAACAAACACCTGCCATCACTCCTTTGTAAAGTATCATGCATGCGTTAAGAAAGGGGGTTAAGATCGAATGGCAGAGGTTAAGATCAGGTTACAATCGAATTACCGAAAAGTTAAGGCTGATATTGTTCATATCAGCCCCGCGCTAAAACAGGTGCTCTTTGAAGCTGCTGTCTACTATTTTGGTTGAATAAAATAATATCCGACGCCTGTTTTGGTAATGATGATTTGGGGGTTGGATGGATCAGCTTCGAGTTTTTGGCGCAATCTTCGTATATGAACTTTCAGGCTTGATATCAGCTCCGGATAATATTCGCCCCAGGCCTTTTTAACGAGATTGGTATGAGTCACAATTTGCCCCTTGTTCATAATGAGCGCAGATAACAGGCTGCTTTCTATAGGGGTAAGATCTATATGTCTGGAATCAAATATCACCTCATGAGTGGTGGGGTATAGCTGCAGTTTCCCGGTTAACAACGGGGATTCATCCGGCTCCGCCGGCGATTTTTCCCTGATCTGGTTATTCACGCGCGACAATAATTCCAGCTGTTTGAAAGGTTTGACGATATAATCATTAGCGCCGAGTTCAAGGCCTTTGACGATGTCGGATTCGTCGCTTCTGACAGTCAGGATGATGACCGGCACCTGAGAGAACAAGCGTAACTGTTTCAATACCTCGAACCCGTTCAGGTCGGGCAACCCAAGATCCAGAATGACAAGGTCCGGATTTTCCTTCTCGACCATCTCAAGCCCATCAGAGCCGCTTTCGGTCTTCAAAATTTCTGCAGTCGGCCATCGTATTCCGATAGTAAGGTCTATCGCTTCGACAATCTCGGGGCTGTCTTCTATAACCAAAATCTTCTGCAGGCTGCTCATATCTGGAACCGTCCCTCTGGATTTTCATCCGTTTTAAGCGGGATAGAAAATCCTATCGTGCTTCCTTTCCCCTCTTCGCTTCTAATATAAACACGTCCCCCGTGAAGCTCCACAAGCATCTTTGAAAGATACAATCCGAGTCCGAGTCCGCTAAGATTATCCGCGCCTTTCCTGGCGCGATTATATGGCTGGAATATATATTTTTGATCCTCGGCGGATATACCGGTGCCTTCATCCTGAACTTCAAAAAACAGCAGGGGGTTTTCAGAATATATTCTGAGAATTATTTTACCCTGTTTGCGGTTAAATTTAAGCGCATTATCTATCAGATTAAAAAGCACCTGCTGCAGCCGCTCCGCATCCCCCCAGAATACAGGGATTGCAGGCGAAACCTCCATCTTGAGGGATTGCTTTCTCTTGTTGATGTTCAGGGATACCTGCTGGTGAACTTCTTCCACCATATCACGGATATCGATAAAGGAGGGATTCAGTTTGAGCATCCCGATTTCCCCTTTAGCCACATCCAGCAATTCATTTATTCTGCTGTTCAAAATGATAGCGCTGTTGTAAATGTTATTGGCAGGCCTTATCTGGGTGCTGCCGGCTTCCCGCATGAGCGCCTCGCTGGATACCAGGATGGCGGTAAGGGGAGTTTTCAGCTCGTGCACTATAGCCCGGTTAAAAAGCAACTGTTTATCGAGTTGCTCTTCCAGCTCGCGGCGGACTCCGTGTTCGATTTTGAAAAGCTCTTCCTCTCTTTGCTTTGATTTTTGCAGTTCCGCCGTCCGCTCTGCCACGATTTCCTCAAGATGGTATTTATGCTTCATCAGATCTTGTTCGAATCTTTTGGTCTCGGTCACATCGGTGACACAAACGAATACCCTGCCCCATGTAGATTCATACCCCGCCGCAATGCTGTATTCGACATTGTGATACCTAACACCCCCGTCGGGATCAGAAAAAATCAGTTCTTCCGAAGCTTTCATCGCGCCGTCGGCCAGCGTAAGATAGGCCGTTCTGAGACTTTCGATATTCTCACGCCTTTGCGCAACACGGTCTCCCACGGCCTTTTTCAGCTCTTCTATGTTTTCCGTTCCATAAAGGGCGAAGGTGGCATGATTGACGTTATAAGCGGGGAAATTGCCTGTATAGTGCAGAAATTCTTTGGGATTTTTATCAATATATTGCCTTATGTCCTTTATTCCCTGCGCCTTGAGTTTCTCGAAATACGTCTTAACTTCGGACAGATCCAGCTCCCAGATAGCCACAGGGGCATCTTCAAACAGGCTTTGATAGCGGTTCTTTTCGATAGATAGAGCCTCTTCTATCTGTTTTCGCTCGCTGATGTCCCTGATGTACAGGATATTGGCAGTCCTTCCCTGATAGGTGGTTATAGCTTCCGTAAATTCGACGGGGACATTAGCCCCGTTCTTGCAAATGATAACCACTTCACAAAGGCCGGGCACTGACTCGCCGCTTCTTTTATGTTCTCCCCTGTTAATTAACGACTTTTGTCCTTCTGATGTAAGCAAATCCAGGAAAGGCATGCCTAACAGTTCTTCCATGGCATAACCCGTTATCTTGGGCCACTGGTAGTTTACGAAAGTCTGAATTGCCTTTTCTTCACCAACATCCTGTAATATCACAATAGCCTCGCCGGCTTCCGTGCCCAATTCCATCAAGGCCTGATAGCGGGCTTCGGATTCTTTGACCTGATCTTCCATGCGATGATATTCGGTGACATCGCGGAATTGCTCGATAATCCCGCTCAATTTGCCCGTTTCATCGCTCAGTGAGGAAGTAGTCGCTATGCAGGGTATAACTGTTCCGTTTTTTTTCTTGCGCTCTATCTCGACCTGGATATTCTTTTCCCCGTCGAGAATACGCTGCAAACGGCACTCCGGCGTATGGCAAAGAGGACTGGGAAATACATCCCAGCATTTTTTGCCAATAACATCGTTCTGGTCTGAGCCGGTTATTTCAGCAAAAGCTCTATTGATGCGGCGGACAGTGAAATCCTTGTCTATGATGCGGATGGCGTCCAGTGAATTGTCGAGCAAACTTTCAAGTTCATATCTGGTTGATTTGAGTTCATCTTCAAGCGAAACCAGCCGGCTGTCAACTTTGCCGGAAGAAGAATTGCCATGCATTGCCGAACGGTTATTCTTTTTGGGTTCAGAGCCTTTGACAGACATAACTAACCTCTTTTTGCCAATTACAAAAATCCGGATTCCAATGTATAACCAATTATATCAACTGTCAATGAGTTACAGGAATGAAATATTTTTATAACAAGCCTCTATTTACATAATGGATGATAAAGGCGCGAGCTCAGGCGGGAGGTATCAGAGGGAGAGCAAAAATTTTGACGGAAGGCACAGTCGCTGCTGACAAAACCGGGGCTGGAAACAGACTGTTTTCTCAGCGCTTAATACCCGATCAAGCGGCTGGTATTCGCCTGTGCGCTCTTTGGTTTTACGGGTGACTGCTTCTGTATGTACTTAAAAACACGCTTCACAATAACGCGGGGGACAGCAAATTTTCAGTAAAAACTAGAAATATGTCACCCGGACCTTGGTGCCCTTTTCCAGATAATCCACTCCCTCGGGAATAATTATAAAGCCCTGAGCATGCGCCATTCCCGTTATTGCTCCTGACTCTTTAAAAACAGGATAAGCGACATTATCCGAGATTTTAACAGTCTGGTAGCGCCGCCTGCCGCTGCCGCCTCTCGCACTCTCGCCAAGTTTGGCTTCCACGGACAGGATTGGCTTTTCCGGCAGGTGCGCCATTTTCCTGATGGCAGGGGCTAAAAACAGATAAGCATTTAAAAGACATGAAGTAGGATATCCGGGCATGCCGAAAACAGGTTTATCACGTACTACGGCAAAAGTAGTAGGCTTTCCCGGCTTGATATTGACGCCGTGGAAGAACACCCGGCCCCACTCCTCCAGAACATTGACGATGAGGTCTTTTTCCCCCATCGACGAACCGCCGGAAGTGACCAGTATGTCGCAGACCAGCGCGCGCGAAAACGACGCTTGTATATCTTCAAGATTATCGCCTGTTATCGGCAATCGCATCGGTTCACCCCCGCTTTCGCGGACAAGGGCTGCCAGCGTATGCGAGTTAATATCATAGAGTTCACCGGGCTTAAGCCGCCTGCCTACTTCCACGACCTCTTCCCCGGTCGGCATAACAGCCACTTTCGGCCTGGCAAACACTGACACTTTTTTGAACCCCTGCGATGCCAGCACGCCTATCATGCCGGGAGTAATGAAATCATTCAACTTCGTGATTACTTCACCGCGGGTTATATCTTCGCCCTTGTGGCCGATATGATCCCATTTATTGACAGGCTTAAAAACCTGCACTTCCCGGTCATTGCGGGTAGTTTGCTCCACCATAACAACACCATCCGCCCCCGCGGGCATCATGGCCCCTGTCATAATATACATACACTCGCCGCCGGCTAGCTTTTCGCTGGCGGCAGTCTGTCCGGCATAGATAGTGTCCGCCAGTTTTAGAAATACGGGGTGTTTCGCGGTTGCTCCTGCTGTATCCGAGGCTTTAACAGCATATCCGTCCACCGCCGCGCGGTTGAATGAAGGGGTATTGTAACGGGCAATTATATTGGCTGCGGATACCCGCCCCAGAGCGAAGTCCAAAGGCACAAACTCGGTTTGACTTAACGGTTCAATACGCTCTGTGATAATATCCAGTGCTTGTTCAAAAGAAATTAACTTCTCAAAGGGTTTCATATTACTTCCCATTCCTGTATAAGATTAATCTATGCGCCGGATGAAATTCTCTCGGGATGGGAATATACAAAGATATTTCCGCCCCTGGTAACGCGGACAAGCGTAATCCCTATGCCTTTTGCCAAACTCACTCCCTGATTGGTAGGCGAAGCCTTCGAAATAAGAACGGGAACTCTGCGCCTGGCAATTTTAAGGATGATTTCGGAAGAAACCCGCCCGCTGGTGAGAATGATTCCGTCGTTCAGCGGCATTTCCTTGACAAGACATTCTCCGAATATTTTGTCCAGCGCATTATGCCGGCCGATATCGTCCTGAAAGAGAATAATCTTTTGACTGTCGCTCAGGGCTGCGCTGTGAACTCCGTGCGTATTTTCATAAGTTGAAGAATGCGTAAGAAAATCGTTAGCCAATGCAATTATCTGGTCCGTTGAAATAGTAACTTCTGACTCAACCATCCCTTTTAAAGCCCGGCGCAGGTCATAACTCGAGGAACCCTTGCCTCCCCCTGAAGCAATAAGGGGTTTGAAGGCTGCTTTTTCCTGCAGATCAATATTTACGGGGCTTTCAACATATACCGATCTTTCATCTGTACTCATCTTCATGGAGCTGATATCGGCAGGCCCCGAAATAAGTCCTTCCGATTCCAGAATGCCTGCGGTGAGGTAATCCAGATCAACAGGAGTGCAAAGCGTAGTAAGAAGCTCGGCGCCGTTAAAAAAAATAGTAAGCGGCATTTCACAGGCAATTTCATCATGGCCGGGTTTTTGCCCATCGGGTCCGAACATGGTAACAGGGATGTTAACCGTTTTAGCCATAGCGGATTCCTTTCGCCCGGGATTAGCCTTCAACCCCGTCCTGATTTTTAGCCTTTTTCAAAAATATCTCCAGGTGGCGCACAATACCCACGCCTTTGAGCGCTGAAACCATACCCATAAGAGTATTGTTAAATATCAGTCTGGGAAACCGGGTTAATTCGACGGGGTTGCCGTTAACGTACAGAGACAGGCTGTCCTGTTGAGACTCTATGAAATCATTTTCAATGAAATCAGCCAGTTTTTCAACCTCGTCAAAAGAAAACTGCCTTGCCCTGTCAGGGAGTGTTTCATCGGTAACCGTAGCGACAACAGAGCTTATCTCCTCCAGCAGCGGCCCGCATTCTTTTCGGTGCACTTCAATCTTGGGAAAAGAGGACTGTTTAAAGCCTTCACAAAAAATAATATCGTATTCATTGCCAAGCAAACGCAAGGAATCTTCTGCGGTTGGAGTGGTAGAGGTGGGTTTTACCAGAACAAGCTCACTCCCGGTGACGACCAGCGAAATTTCGCTGCCTGCCTTAAGATGTCTGGCGCCGTCCCTGGCCTGAGGCAATTCTATCTCCTGGGCATGTTTGACCGTAGCCACGCGGTAGCCGCGTTTTTTCATTTCGGGAATCAGTTTTTCCAGAAGAGTGGTCTTGCCCGAGTTAGACCTGCCTACAAATGCAACTGTTGACATAATTATCTCCCATTGATTCAATACCTGCGCATTCTCTGCGGTTTAAGCTGCTCCAACTACTTTAACAGAAGTTGCCTTGAAGTTCACATAGACTTCACAACCTTCAGACAGTTTCATTTCTTCAGCTGAAAGCTTTGTGACAAGCGCCAGCACCGGAAACCCGCAATCAACTTCGATACGCGCCAGTGGTCCATGCCAGACAAGTCGCTTTATCGTTCCCTTAAAGCAATTGCGCGCACTGCTGTCTTCACGGTGCAAACTGAGAGATATTTCTTCCGGACGTATAAGCGCGTCCACTTTTTCTCCGGCTGCGAAGTCGCCGACCGCCTGCACGTTGCACCCATTTATCATAATAGCAAGGACACCCTCTTTTTGCTCTGTAATTATACCCTCCCACATATTGCCGACGCCAACAAACCCGGCAATTTCCCGGCTTTCCGGCATGGTAAATATCTCGCTTGGAGTACTAACCTGCAAGAGCCTGCCTCTCATCATAACGCCGATACGTCCGGCCAGGCGCTGCCCCTGCACCATATCATGTGTGGCCATGACAACTGTCAGTTTCGTTTCAGCAATGATACGGCTCAAGGCTTCTTCTACCTTACTCGTGCTCACCGGATCCAGATTGGCAGTTGGTTCGTCCAGATACATGACGAAGGGTTTGGTTACGATGGAGCGGGCGAGAGCCAGCCGCTGCATTTCGCCGCCGGAGAGTGTTCTGGCATGTTGTTTCTGATATCCGCCAAGTCCCACCAGTTCCAGGGCGGTATTAACTTCTTTTTCAATATTGGCAACGTGCCGCCAGCGCAACCCAAGAGCGGCATTGTCAAAAACATTCATATTGAAAGCCACCGGCTTTTGCTGCACAAAAGCCATATGCCG